>JAIEOG010000207.1 GCA_019750655.1 bacterium | reverse complement strand
AAAACTTTCGCGACATCGATGACGGAGGCCTGCACCAGAGCGGTGAGCTCTTTCGGGCAATGCATTAGTTCTTTTGGAGTCGTGGGATAAGCGGCCCCCACCCCACTGGAAAAGAGCAATAGCGCACAAAGGGTTTTTAACAGGCTCGAGTAAATCACAGCGTTAGGTCTTCTCTGCATGGGGTGTGCCAGGGCCAGATGTTCCCAAGCGCACACGCGACTGTTGCAAAGCGAACTAGTCTCCGCCATTTCTCGCCGATTTCAGAAACGTCGCAGGCTCAGAGCGGTAAACGCGGCCCCAGGTACATCTCTTGCACAGCTCAGAGTCATTCGGAGGATCCATGTCCAAACGCAAACCTCAAATTGAAGAAATCCCCATGGGGAGCCAGACGGGAGAAACGGAAAATGCGGTTGTTCCTGGAGGCTGGGCAGGGACGGACGACGCCTTCTCCACGGCACCGAGCGATCAGATCGGAAATCCCAAACCCGCCGATAAAGTGAATCTCGAAGACGATCTGATCTTAGAAGACCAGCGCCAGGTAGAAGCGGCGCGTTTAGTGGATGAGAAACAAGAATTGGATGAGGCGGAATCGCGATCTCTTAGGCACCGTCTCGCCGAGCTCATAGCGCTGGGGCGCCACAGTTAACTCAAAGTGAAATGATAAGTCCCGCGCGTGCGTGGTGGGCGGGCCCCCATCTCTGCGCGGTGAGTGAGTAGGCCAGAGAAAGACCCGATAGCCAGCTGCCTTTGTTCCAGTAGAGCAGGAGCGCTCCGTAAGGTGCGAAGAGGCTTTCCCCCGTGATGGTCCAGTACTGAACCACGCCACCGGCTTGGAGAGTGATAGACCCCCCAAGATCCCAGCGGATAACACCCCCACCGCTGAGAATTCCGTAAACGGCGTTGGTATCGGCCTTGGCCAGCATGCCTTCTCCGAGGAGATCGAACCCAAAAGAGCCCGAGCGAATCACCGTGGGGTTCCACGCGAGGGCGCCGGAGTACTGGATGGCGCCCATTTGTGCAAACACGACGCCTGAAAGGTTGAAGCGAAAAAGACTGCGTTTGCCTCCCCCGCCGCCGCCCCCACCCCGGCCAGGTGGTTTGAACGCTGCTTGGCCTGCCATACAGATCGAGAGGGCAGCTAGGAGTAATAGGAAGCGCGTTTTCCGCATTCTCCTATCTTAGACTGCTCAGCCCGGATGCGCAAAACGATCACATGTGGTATCAGCAGCTTCGCGGTTCGGATTTCCAGAAATGTTGCGTACGAAGTTAGACAAACTCAGCCGTATTTTTCCGATTTTTCTCCTCCTGGCACTCAGTTCTCAGGCTTGGGGAAAACACGCGCTGTTTGAGCCGGGGATCCAGGAGCGTCTGCGGTATTGGGTTCCGACCGGTCCAATGGTTTTTAGCTCGCCGCCGGTGACAAGCCTGCGTGAACTCCTAAAGACGCCAAAATCCAGTTACCAAGAGACGCAGGAATGGAAAGTCTGGGGGCCGGATTCTTTTCTTAGCCATGAGTGGATGGTAAGCGCGCCGTCGGCCAACGATATTTTTCTGGATGATAGCCACCTGACTGTGCACCAGCTCATCTTGTACCGGTACCCCTTCTCCGAAAGCCTGGCGCTCTACGGCGAAAACTACTCGCACTTGTATTTTTATTCGGGGAATCGATTTAGCCGCGGCCGGGGTGAGGCTTTGGCTGCGGAAACTAAGACCGTCGTAGGCCTAGAAAAGGTTTTCAACAAGATCGTGCGTCTGCGTTTGCCACTCTTTTGGGAGATTAAACACTACCCCTTCTTCGCGGGGATGGGGGATCACCCGTGGCGGCATGGCCTGTGGTTCGCGCCTCAGCTGGCGATCCGCACGGGGCCAAAGAGTGAGCTCTTGCTGACGATTTCCACACTTTCCTTTGTCGACGGCCCCTTGCTTAACTGGAACTTTTCCAATCTCGTCAAAACAAGCTGGCACCACCTGCTTTTCCGTCTTTCTCTTTAGTCACAGCGCGTGCTAAATTTTCGTTCTGATTGGGGGTGTGTCCTTGAAGCGTGCCGTCGGTCTTTTCTTCCTACTAGTTTCCCAGGGTTTGTTCGCAGCCGTTAGTTTTGACGAGGCTTTCCGAGCCGCGCTCAAACGGAGCGAGGCTATGGGTATTTCCGAGCAAGCGGTTGTGCAGAGTGAAGAGGCGTTGAGCCAAGCGCGTGGGGCCTTGATGCCCGCGATTGGCTTTAACGCACTGCACACAACAACGCCGGCTCCGCCACCTGGGTTTGAGGAGTTTGCCCCTCAGCACCAAACCACTTTGAGTTTTGGTTTGGTCCAACCCGTCTTTAAAGGGCTGAGAGAATACGCGGGGCTTCGGAAGGTGGGCAATTTGAGAGCCGCTAGCGGCTTCAAAAGAGATGCCGCGAAGCTCACGTTATTTGGCGAGGTGGCTCAAAACTATTTCACGGTGCTCAACCTCGAACAGGATGTCCGCAACCTCCAGCAACAGGTGGATATCTACCAGAAGCGGATTGGCGATCTTCAAGGCCGCAAGCGCCGAGGCGAATCCAATGCAAGCGATGTGCTTTCTGCGCGGGCCTTCGAAGCGTCTTTGGAAGCGGAGCTGAGATTGATTCAGAGCCAGGTTTTGGTGGCTCGCGAAGGCTTTGCTTTTTACACGGGGCTAGAACGAAACAGTGAGTTGAAAGACCCTCAGTTGGCGAAGCCAGTGCCTGGTCTGGATACTCTGCTGGCGCAGTTGGAAAAACGTCCCGAGATCTTAGCGGCGGGAGAGGCCTTAAAAGCGTCGGAGGAAGACGTGTCAATCGCTTGGGGAGGACATCTTCCCTCGGTTGATTTAATGGCGAACGTCTATCTTTTGCGTCCGGGGTTTATGAAAGACTACCGCTGGGACGTAGGCGGTAAGCTCACCTTTCCGTTGTTTGCCGGGGGGGCGGTTAGTTCTCAAGTGCGCGAGGCAATGTCCAAGCGCACACAGAGCGAATTGGAAATGCACCGCCTACGCCGCTTGGCAGAGCAGCAGATCCGCGCATTGCACGCGAGTTACACGGCTCGTGTGGAGCATCTCGATAAGCTCAAAGTTTCCTTGCAGCTCGCAGACCAGAATTCACAGGTTCTGCAGCGAGACTACAAGCGAGGCTTGGTCCGTAACATCGACGTACAGTTAGCGCTTACCGAAGCGGGCAGCTCAAGGCGCAGATTGGATCAGGCACGCTTTCAAGCCCAGACGGAATACTTAAGCCTCCAAATCGCCACGGCCCAGCTACCTGAAACGGGAGAAGCCACGAAATGACGCTCTCTGATCTTTCCATCCGCCGCCCAGTCTTTGCCTGGATGTTGATGTTCGGGCTGATCGTGTTTGGTGCGATTAGCTTTAACCGCATGGGTGTGAGTGAGCTGCCCGACGTGGATTTTCCAGTGATCGCCGTCATGGCCCGCTACGAGGGCGCGGCACCTGAGGTGATGGAAGCCGAAGTCGTCGATCCCATCGAAGATGCGCTTGTGAGCATCCAGGGCGTGAAGAACGTTTTATCGACATCTCGCAGTGGATCTGCCGATATCACCATTGAATTCCACATTGGCCGAAGCTTAGACCTCGCATTCCAAGACGTGCAGGCAAAGATCGCCGCCGCGCAGCCCATGTTGCCCAAGAAAATGGATCCGGTGACGATCATGAAGATCAATCCGGAAGATTTCCCGATCATGTGGCTCTCCGTGACCAGCACCACGATGAAGCCCCATGAGCTCATGCTCTATGTGAAAGACGAAATTCGCGACAAGCTGACGACGGTTCCCGGCGTGGGAAACCTCTGGATGCCGGGCTATCTGGCGCCGAGCTTACGCGTTTGGCTAGATAACCAAGCCCTCAAGCGGTACGCGCTTTCTGGCGTCGATATCGTTTCGAACATCGCAAAGGAACATAAAGAACCTCCGTCGGGACGCGCGGAATACCAGAAGCGGGAATACAGCCTTCGGACGATGGGCGAGGAAAAAACCGTCGAGGATTTTTCCAAGATCCTCATCAACTCACGCGGTGGGTTGCCTAACTATAACCCCGTGCCGCTATCCTCCGTGGCGAGCATGGAAATGGGTGTGGCGGATGCTCTCCAGTTTGCACGCACCAATGGAAAGCCGGCCGTCGGCCTGGGGGTGGTGAAGCAACGTGGCGCGAATGCCGTCACGGTGGCGCGCGCCGTGACGGAGCGTGTGAATGAAGTGAAGAAGTCCCTGCCAGAAGGCACAGACTTCACAGTGAACTTCAACGGCACCAAGTTTGTGGAAGATTCTATTCACGAGCTCGTCCTGACACTGATCTTAGCGGCGATTCTTACTTCCATCGTTTGCTGGTTCTTCCTGGGTAACTGGACTTCGACGCTCAACGTGCTTTTGGCGATTCCGACCTCTGTTTTGGGAAGCTTTATTATTCTCTACTTCTCGCACTTCACGTTGAACACATTCACCCTCCTGGCTCTGAGCTTAGCGATTGGGATCGTGGTGGATGATGCAATCATGGTGCTGGAAAACATCATCCGGCACCGAGAGAT
>JAIEOG010000052.1 GCA_019750655.1 bacterium | reverse complement strand
AAACGGCGTCCCATTTCTCATCGGCCAAAGCAGCGGCTTGTTCCCAGGAGCGGGCGTGCGCAGCGCGTGTGCAGTCCGGCCAAAGATGGTGGCTGTGAGCGGCAAAATGCAGCCGCTCGGGCTCTGCCCCGAGCGCGAAAGAATAAGCACCCCGGAGGGACTGCTTAGGGTTCGCGTAGTCGATCAGGTGTTACTCCCACTCGATAGTAGCAGGAGGCTTAGAAGAGACGTCGTAAACCACCCGGTTGATGCCAGAAACTTCGTTGATAATGCGGCCCGAGATTTTCGCGAGCACCGGCTTTTCGAAATGGTACCAATCGGCCGTCATGCCGTCGCGGCTCGTGACAGCGCGCAAGCTCACAACCGATTCATAGGTCCGCGCATCGCCCATCACGCCCACTGCCTTCACGGGCAGCAAGACTACGAAGGCTTGCCAGATTTCGTTGTACAATCCACTGGAGCGCAGCTCCTGGGTAAAGATCGAATCCGCCTCGCGCAAGAGCTTCAAGCGATCCTTGGTAATGTCGCCCAAAATGCGCACGGCCAAGCCAGGCCCCGGAAAGGGGTGACGCTGCAAGAGCGGATCGGGCACGCCCATCTCCCTACCCAAAGCACGCACTTCGTCTTTGAATAGCTCACGGAACGGCTCAATCAACCCAAGCTTCATTTTTTTGGGCAAGCCGCCCACGTTATGGTGGGTTTTGATCGTGTGACTTGGGCCTTTGACGGAAACGCTCTCGATGACGTCCGGATACAAAGTGCCTTGGGCCAGGAACTTGGCCTTCTTCAAGCGCTTGCACTCTTTATCGAAGACCTCAATGAAGGTTTTGCCGATGATTTTGCGCTTTTTCTCGGGATCCGAAACTTTGGCTAGGCGCTTGAGAAACAAAGCGCTCGCATCGACCACCTTGAGCGGGACGCCAATGTCGTTGAGGAATTCTTTTACTTCTTTCGCTTCGTTTTTGCGCAGAAGCCCATTATCCACAAGCACAGGGTGGAAGCGTTTACCGAGGATCTTGCCAAGGAAGGCTGCGAGCAAAGTGGAATCCACTCCACCACTCACGCCACCAATTACCTCAGCATCACCCACAAGCTCAAGAATCTCGCGGGACTTCGTTTCAAAGAACGATTCCATTTTCCAGTCGGCCTTAAGGCCGGCGATGCGGAAGAGGAAGTTCGACAGGAGTTGCTGCCCAATCGTTGTATGAGAAACTTCCGGGTGGAACTGCACGGCGTACAGATTCCCCAAGCGCAAAGCCGAAACGGGGCAGCTGCTGCTACGGGCTAGGAGCTCCGCGCCCGGCGGAACTTCACCGACGCTATCGCCATGGCTCATCCAAACAGCAGCCTTCGAACCGGCCTTCATGCCGTGGAACAAGCCTTCGGCTTTTAAGATTTCAATCTCCGCAAAGCCGTATTCGCGCGAAGTGCCGCTGACGATTTTCCCGCGGTGCAGGTGCGAGAGCAGCTGCATGCCGTAGCAAATGCCCAACACAGGGACATTCATTTCCAAAACGGATTTGAAGATTTTCGGCGCTGTCTTATCCGAAACGCTCGAAGGGCCGCCCGAAAGAATCAGAGCCTTCGGCTGCCGGGCTTTCAGCTTAGCAAGAGAAACCGAATAAGGTTCGATCTCGCAGTAAACGCCTAACCCGCGAACCGCTCGTGCGATGAGCTGAGTGAATTGAGATCCGAAGTCGAGGATGATAACGGGACAGTGCTTGTGGTCAGAGCTCATAGACTCTCTTAGTTGGAATTCGGCCGGTAGTTCGGCGCTTCCTTGGTGATGTACACATCATGGACGTGCGATTCTTTCAAACCTTGTTGGGAAATGCGGATGAACTCCGCGCGCTCTCTGAGCTCAGGCAAAGTTTTGCAGCCCAAGTAACCCATCCCGGCGCGCACTCCACCCAAGAGCTGGAAGAGCACCTGAGAAAGCGGCCCGCGGTACGGCACCATGCCTTCGATCCCTTCGGGGACTAATTCATCCGGAGAGGCATCGGCTTGGCCGTAGCGATCGCGGCTTCCCTCGCGCATGGCATCAAGCGATCCCATGCCGCGGTAGCTCTTATAAGTGCGGCCTTGGTAAAAAACCGTTTCGCCGGGAGATTCGTCGGTGCCTGCGAACAAGCCACCGATCATCACGCAGTCGGCACCTGCGGCCAATGCTTTGATGATATCGCCCGAGTATTTAATCCCGCCGTCGGCAATCAACATGCGGCCGTACTTGCGCGCGATAGGAGCACAGTCCACAATAGCCGTGAACTGCGGAATCCCGATCCCGGCCACAACGCGCGTTGTGCAAATGGAGCCCGCGCCCATCCCGACTTTCACGGCATCGGCGCCCGCTTCGTAAAGCACTCGAGCGCCTTCGGCGGTGGCCACGTTGCCTGCAATGATCGGCAACTCAGGGAATTCCTTTTTTGCCCAAGTCACGACATCTAAAACATTCTTCGAAGCGCCGTGCGCCGTATCCACCGTGACGAAATCCACACCGGCTGCCCGCAACGCGGTGATGCGGTTGCGCGCATCTTGCCCCGTACCGACGGCAGCGCCGACACGCAGACGGCCTTTGGAATCGCGGTTGGCTTGCGGGTGCGAAATCGTTTTCTCGACGTCTTTAATCGTAATCAGCCCGCGCAGGTTTTGTTGGGCGTCGATGATGGGAAGTTTCTCGATGCGGTGTTTGTGCATCAAGCGAACGGCTTCGTTCATGCTGACATTTTCAGCGCCGGTGATCAGCCGGTCTTTCGGTGTCATCACTTCAGTAATCGGGCGCTTTAGATTTTCTTCGAAGCGCAGGTCACGGTTGGTAACGATCCCCACCAGCTTCGTGCCTTCGGTGATCGGCAAACCCGAGATGCCAAACTTCTTCATCTGGGCCAGCGCTTCGCTGACCGTTTGGGAAGGTTTCAACGTGACGGGATCTAAGATCATCCCGCTTTCGCTCTTTTTCACCTTCTCTACTTCAAATGCCTGCTTTTCTAATGGCAGATTGCGGTGGATAACACCTACGCCGCCTGCACGCGCCATCGCAATGGCTGTGCGGCTTTCAGTGACTTTATCCATCGCCGAAGACATGATTGGTACTTTAAGCGGGAGCGTCTTGGTCAGGAGCGAATCGACCGTCACCTCAAGGGGGGTGACTTCCGAGTACAACGGGACTAGCAGGACGTCGTCAAACGTCAGGCCTTCTCGGATTTGAATGGTCGTGTCCCTTGTTTCCCGCATGCTACCGACGCTCCTTTAGTGAGCGCCGAAAATACATTGTAAAAGCAGTGAATTCAAGCAAAGCATTGATTATACTTGTGGAGAATGGACGCCCCTTTGGGCGGCCGGGTCGGGGAAAAACATGAGCAGTCTGCACCGGGGCACTCCGAACGGAGCCGTCTCCACACCAGAGCTTTCCATCGTCGTCAGCTGCTTCAACCAAGCTGATCAGCTGGAACCCGCTCTGAGAGAATGTTTCGCCACCTTGCAACCGGTGGTGCGGTGTTTTGAAACCATCATCATCAACGATGGCTCCACCGACGGGAGCGTGCGCATCCTCGATCGCTTGCGCAAAGAATTCCCGCACCTCCGAGTGACCCACCAGTTGCATTCCGGAGAACCTCGCGCATTGCGTCGTGGGTATGACCTTGCCCGCGGCGAATACATTTTCCAATTCGACTTGAACTGCCTTAGCTGGGTGGCCGATTTCCCACGGCTTTGGGAACGGCGCGATCGCTACGCGCTGATTTTGGGGCACCATAAGCTGAATCGGAGCCGCCTCAATAGCGCCTCCGACTGGCTTTTCGCCCGCTGGATCAAACTTTGGTTCGGCGCCGAGCTGAAAGCACCCGAGTCGGTTTTCCGTCTCTGCGAAACGGAGCAGATCCGGCCTTACCTTCAGAGCATTCCGAAGGAGTTTGAGGAAGTCAGCCTAGGCGTCACGCTGACCTATTTCCGCGACTTCCCGCGGCGTATCTTGGAACTCGAGATGGTGCAACCCGCGGCAAAACCGCGCTTTCAGCCTTCCCGGCAGCTCAGTAAGTTCCTGCACTATTTCCAGGAAGTTCCAGCACTTAGGGTGAAGCGCGCCCCGCAAACCACCCTCCAACCCAGCACCGCGTCAGTTTAGTTAAAGCTCTTCGAACCTCATGCCGATATGCGTCATGAGGATTCGACCGTGAAAAAAAACCGAGCCAACAAAACGACCCCGGTTAAAAAAGAGAAGGTCGCGGCGGAGAAGCCAGCCAAAGCTCCGAAAAAGCCGAAGGTAAAAGCCTGCGCAGAACGCGGCTGCCGGAAGCCTGGAGCGATGCAAGGTTATTGCCGCTTGCACTATTTCGCCAACTGGCGCGCGCTTAAGGAAGACGAAAAAACCCGCGCTGAGCGCCGGTTGAATGCGTACGTCGATCGCCTGGCGAAGCGCTACCCGACCGAGTACCTCGAGAAGATCAAAGAGGGCATCGAGAACGAAGACTCCTTCAAAAAGACGATGGAGCAGTTGGAAATAGACGCCGAAAACGAGAGCGAAACGGAACGCGAGT
>JAIEOG010000079.1 GCA_019750655.1 bacterium | reverse complement strand
GCGGACGGGTTCGCCGCTACCGTCATCCAACACGAGTGCGACCACTTGATCGGTAAGCTTTACATCGATCGGATCACGGACCTGACGAAGTTCTCCTTCATCAAAGAATACGGCCGTTTTTACGAATATACGGGCGAAACCGGCGACGCCGAATAGGCCTGTTCTAGGCACGACTTCCCTTGCGGTTTCGCAAATATCCGGGCTAAACTCGCGGCCTATGAAAAGCTCCAAGAAGGCCAACCGTCCTGAGACTGTTCCGTCTTTTGACTACGAACTGCTCAACCGAATTGTCGACCGTGCGCTTTATCTAGCGCTGGAAATGATCTACGCCGCGAACCACCGGCCCGAGATCGAAAAAGAAAAAGGCGAGCCCAAAGTCGGCGGCCACCCTTCTGCGTGCGCTTCTTCTCAACACATTCTCGCAGCAATCCATCTTTGCATGAAAAAACCCGAAGACTATATGGCCAACAAGCCACACGTCTCGCCGTTGGATCACGCTTTGAATTACCTTTTGCATAACTTCCGCGAAAAAGATGGCAGTTGGATGCCTGCCGATCGCCGTGAAACAGCGATGAAGCACTTGCGCCACTACTCGCGTGAAGGCTTGCCAGTATTCCAGTCGTACCACGCAGAAGCCGATCCGGATGGTTACCGCTTTTTCCCCTCGGGCTCTGTCGGTATTCCACCGGTCAATGCGCTTTATATGGCGTTGGCTTATGACTATGCCTGGTACCACGGATTCAAAGTCGAAGAGGATCCGACGTTCTGGTGTCTAATGGGAGATTCCGAATTCCGCGAGGGTTCGCTCCACGAAGCGATGCCAGATGCGGGTGAGCGCGAACTCAAACGCCTAGTTTGGATCGTCGACTACAACCGCCAAAACCTCGACGGCACGCGCATTACGAACGAAAAAGCGCTCGGCCATTCCGATGCCGATCGCATCGTGCAGCTGGGCGAAGCCAACGGCTGGCACGGCGTGAAGCTGAAACACGGCAAAATCCGCGAGAAGCTGTTCGCCTCTCCAGGCGGTGAAGAATTCCGCCGTGTGCTCGACGAAGAACTGACAGACTTTGAATTCCAGGCGCTGCTTGCGTCGAACAATGCGGAATTGATTGTCGAGCGCTTGGGCAAGAAATCCTCCAAGCTCAAAACCTGGATGGCGAAGCGCGATCCGAAAGAAATCCACCAGGCGTATATGAACCTGGCCGGACACGATCTCGAATCGCTCGTCGAAGCTTTTGAAGAGGCCAAGCGCAGCGATCGGCCCACTTTAATTGTGGCTTACACGATCAAAGGCCGCGGCCTTGAGTGCCAAGCCATGTCGGGTAACCACTCGGCGATGCCAGAGCGCGAAGAGCTCGATCGCCTAGCGGAAAAGCTCGGCGCCGATGCGAGCAACCCGTTCGCAGAATTCGCCGAGAATTCCCAAGAGACGAAATGGCTCGCTAAACGCGGCCAAGAAGTCCGGGACGGCGTAGACGCCGTCATTGCCGCTTCCGATGCTCGCCGCGCTGAGTGGTCGGAAAAGGCAAAGTCCGTAAACTGGCCCGTCGATTTCGACATCACGGCATTGAAACTCTCCCCCCTCGCCCACACGCAGTGGATGTGGGGCCAAATCGCAGCCAAGCTCGATCGCTTGGCGCGCGGCGACGGTGGTGGCAAGGAAGTGAAAGCGACCGGCACCGGCTGGGATGTTTTCTCCAAACTCTTTTTAACGATGGCCCCCGACGTCGGCAGCTCGACAAATACGAGCCCGAACATGAACGGGAAACTCTTCGGCGATATTGAACAGGAAGACTTTGAAGCCCTGTTCGACGCAAAAGACAAAAAAGCTCCGGACATGATGCCCCACCGCAACGAGCGCTCCGGCCATTTGCGCTTTGAAATCGCGGAAGGCAATTGCATGTCGGCGGCGGGTTCTTTCGGGAAGTTCGGTCACTACACGGGTATCCCGTTTTACCCGGCCATGCCCGTTTACGATTTCTTCATCAAGCGCGCGCTCGACCAGATGTATTACAACTGCTACTGGCACTCGAGCTTTGCGACCTTGGGCACACCGAGCGGCGTAACGCTCGCTGCGGAAGGCGCGCAGCACTCCTGGAAGTCCGACATCCAAATGCCCAACCAGATTACTTGGGAGCCCTGCTTCGCCAAGGAAATGGAATGGATTATGGCGGACACTCTGCGCCGGCATTTCACGAAAGAGGACACCGACCGCGAAGCAGCGCTCATCCGCTGCGTAACCAAGGGCGTGGTGCAAAAAGAATTGCTGATGCGTTTGAAGCGCCAAGCGAAATTCAAATCCGACGCTTCGGGCTTGAGCTTTGAGACGGAGAGCACCCTACCCTCGCTTTCCGACGAAGAAATCCTCGAAGTGATCCGTAAAGACACCTTGGAAGGCGGCTATGCCCTCGTCGACTACCGCGGCTACCAAGAGTATGCCCCGGGCGATAACGTCATCCACCTCTTCGCCATGGGCGCTCTGGTGCCTGAAGCCGTAGCGGCGTCCGATCGCTTGCGCGAGGAGAAAGGCATCTGCGCAAATGTGTATGTGGTGACGAGCCCTGACTTACTGCTCGGTAATTACGCTTACCACCAAGAGTACCGCCACTTGAAGGAGCGACTGGGAATCGACGGCAACGTCCACTTCGTCGCCGGCCGTGGCGGCGCTATCCAGTCTGTGGGCGATTGGTTCGCGCTACAAGGCAGCCGCGTGCCCGTGGTTTCCGTCCATGACGGTGAACCGGGCCTGTTGGACAATGTTGGCTCGATTGTCGGCGTGAAACACAAGGCGCTGGCCATCCGCAAGACTTCCAAATCCGGGACAACCTGGGACATCTACCACCTGCACGGCATCGATGCCGAAGCGGTGTACGAAGCGTCGTTGGAAACGCTCAAAGAAGCAGCCGAAGAACGCTTCGAGATCGCCCCCGAAGTACTGGACACCCTGCGCAACCAAAACGGCGGCGCTGATTATGAGTCCTCGCGTTCCTACAGCCTGCAGTAAGGTGTGGTTCTAGCTTAGCCCTGGAGAGTCTTGAGGGCGTTTGCGGAGAGGTAGTGAGCCGGATCGACGGCTTTGCCGTTTTCCCGCAGCTCGAAGTAGAGGCTGGGCTTTTCGCTATTGCCCGTGTCGCCCACAAGGCCGATGGAATCGCCTTTTTTAACCTGGGCGCCTTGGTGTTGGAGAGACTTAAAGAGATGCGCGTGGAGCGAATAGAAGCCGCCCCCGTGGTGCAGAATCAGGACGTTGCCTAGGCCACGTACCCAACCTTCAAATTCAACGACGCCATCCAAAACCGCGTGCACAGGCGCTTGCTGTTCGGCTTCGATTTCCACGCCTTTGTGGAACGTAACCGTGCCGAATTTCGGGTGGACATAGCGGCCAAAGTTCTTGGTGAGCTTTCCTTCGTCGACAGGCGCGAGGAGCGAGCGGCGTTTGGGCTGGCTCTTCACCACTGAATCCGGCGTCGGGTCGCGATCGGATTCCAAGCTCTGGAAGAGCTGGTTCAACTCTTTGGAAACCAATGTCCATTCCTTAACCGCCGACGTATAGCGCGCTTGTTTGCGCTCTACCTGCGCCATGACTTGCTTCTTACGCGCGAGGAAAGTCTTGAGTAGGCCCTCTTGCTCTTGGAGTTCTGTCAGCAGAAACTGCGCGCTTTTTTGCGCATCGGAAAGACGTTGTTCGGTCTCCGCCAAGCGCTGACTGCGCTCTTGGAGCTGATTGGAAATCATTGAATGCATACGTAGCGTGCGGAATAGCACGCGTACACGGCCGGTAACTTCACCAAGATCTCCCCCAGCCAAAGCAAAACGGACCACACCGTCGCGGCGAATCTTATTTACCAGCTTCATGAGCTTATAGAACTGGGACTTCTGGGCTTCTTCGACCTCGCGGTGCTTGAGCACTTCCATGCTGAGGTTATCGAGCGCCATTTGCAGTTCTTGGCGATTGCCGACGATTTCTTGGATGCGGTTGCGGACTTGGTTCTGGCTTTGGTTCAGCTCATCGAGTTCTTCGAGCAGACCCCGGCGTTCGGCTTCCCGCTTTTCATAAACAGGCTTTTCCTTCTGGATGAAATCCTGAAGTTCTTTTGCTCGCTCTGCATTGGCAGAAGCCACGCGAGGCGCGCAAAGGCCGAAAGCCATTATAAGGAAGAGAATAAATCTCATCGGTGCGAGGTTTCCTGGAAGCGGAAGAAGACCATGATGCTGCCGATGAGCGCCATCAAAACGCCCACCATCACGACCGCCAACAGCTGCGGAGAAGAGAGGAACACGAGTCGCTTCACACCCAGAGCGGAACCCCACTCGAGCGTGAAAACTTGCGAAAAGGCGAAAGTGCCGATGTAGAGCATCGCTAATGCTGCCGTCGCGCCCAAGAGGCCTTCAATGAAGCCCTCCCAAATAAAAGGCCCGAGAATGAAGTTACGGTGCGCGCCCATCATGCGCGCCAATTGGATTTCATCCTGGCGCGATTGGTGCCGCAGGCCCATGAAGTTTGCGATGATGAAACCGCATCC
>JAIEOG010000026.1 GCA_019750655.1 bacterium | reverse complement strand
GAAGACGCGATCAAAAGGCTCGGTTTAAAGAATGTTTCGCTCAATGGCGGTCTCACAGACACGAAAAGCTCCGATCTTTTCACGGCCCGAGCCGTTTTCCCGCCGCTCGAGCTCTTCGAATTCATGAAGGCCCGTCTATGGCCAGGGGGACGTCTACTGCTGAGCATCGGCGGCTCAAAAGAGCTTCCTGAAACACCGGCGCAGTACAAGAAGATCTCCGAACACTTCTATGAACTCCCTGAAGGGGCCGGCCCCCGAAAAAACGCGATTTACGAGCTCGTTCCACGTGGAACGAAATAGTCATTCAGTTGTTTCACGTGGAACATGGGCAGATCCACCCTCGAAACGAACCCGAGAGGGGAAGTTCCAGCCGGCGGGTCCTGTCAGCTGCATGGGACGGCCGAGCAACTGCTCGGCCATCCCATTCCGCTGCCACCCCCCGGCTGGAACTTCCCCTCTCGGGTTCTAACGGCCTGGGACTGGGGTTCCCCGGCGTATTGAGAGTTGGCAATCGTGCCCCGTTTCAGTACGCCAGTATTATTGGAGGTTGTATGAAAGGTCTTTTGGTTGGTTTGATCTGCTTCGCTGGTGTGTCGGCTTCTGCGGCACGGGTTGAGTGCGTGGATACTAAGAATAGTGTGCTTTCGTTTGAGGCGGATGCGAAAAGCGGGACCCTGCATGGCTTTCTTTTGAATGGAGACGTCCAAAGGGGATACCAGGTTCTAGAAGCGATTTTGGCTTCCCAAGACTTCTGCCAAGACGTCTCTAGCAAAGTAGACATCAAAAAAGGCGAAGTCCTGGTATGCGACGGCGAAATGTTCGCCCCTAAAGGAATTTACGGCCAAGTCCTAGTAACCGAAGGCGCCCTAGCAGTCCTAAAAAATAAAATCGCCTCCCAAACCAGCAGGACCTGTAAATAGTTTCTTTCTCCTACGTGGGAAACGCAAAGGGCTGAGAGTTCCACGTGGAACAACTACCGCTTGCCTTTGTTCCACGTGGAACTCATCTTTCTCAGTGAAGTAGAGAACACTCACACCCGAGATTTCCCTAATTAACTTTGAATAGCTGAGTTTTATTTGATAAAAATGGATTGCAGCAGCTTCACACCAATAACTCTCAGCTCTGGTTCTTATGGCAAATATTATTGCGATTGCTAACCAAAAAGGTGGCGTAGGTAAGACCACGACGGCGGTAAATCTGGCAGCCTGTTTAGCGGCAGCGGAGCGCAGAGTTCTCCTGGTGGATCTCGATCCGCAGGGGAATGCTTCGAGTGGTCTGGGTCTGGACAAGACGTCCTTCACCGAGAAAAACGTCTACCACGTGATTATCGACGAAATGCCGATGCGCGAGGCGGTTTACTCGACAGATCTCGAGTTTCTGAAAGTTTGTCCCTCCGACAATAACTTGAGCGGCGCCGAAGTGGAGCTTGTCCAAGCGATTGCGCGTGAAACAAGATTGAAGAGCGCTTTCGAAGATCTCGAGAAACTCGGCGCGAATGGTTACGACTACGTAATCATCGACTGCCCGCCTTCTCTCGGGCTCCTCACTCTAAACGCACTTACCGCGGCTCACTGCTATATGATCCCGCTCCAGTGCGAGTACTACGCGATGGAAGGCCTTAGCCAAATCCTCCGGACGGCGGAATTGGTGCGCAAAGGTCTCAACCGCGATCTTAAACAACTCGGCATTTTGCTCACGATGTACGACTCGCGGAACAATCTGTCGCGCCAAGTGCTGCAAGAAGTGCAAGCGCACTTCAAAGACACCGTTTTTGAAACCGTGATCCCGCGCAACGTGAAACTTTCCGAGAGCCCGAGCCACGGAAAACCGGTCATTTTGTACGACATCAGCTCCAGCGGATCGCAAAGCTACCTGCAGTTAGCGCAGGAAGTGATGCAGCGACTGGAAAATAAACAAGTCATCAACGAAGTGACGGCGCAAGACGCCGCCACCGTACCGGCTCCCGCCCCTGTGGTGAGCGCGGAACCTGGAGGCGTGGAACATGGCATCTCTTGAGGGAGATAAGAAGAAAAGCGTTTTAGGCCGCGGTCTCGCGTCGCTCATTCCGGAAGCTCCGGGAGCAGCCGTCGCCACACCAACGGCAGCGGTTTCCGATCGCAAAGGTTTCTTTCTTTGCGATATCGAGAAAATCGTTCCGAACACCTACCAGCCTCGTAAGATTTTTGTGAAAGAGGCGCTGGAAGAACTTTCGGAGTCCATTAAGGTGCACGGCATCATTCAACCTCTCGTGGTGCGTCAACGCGACGGCCACTATGAGCTGATTGCCGGGGAGCGTCGATGGCGCGCTGCGCAAAAGGCCGGGCTGAAACAGGTGCCGGTCGTCGTCAAAGATATTTCGGGCGACGCACCGTCTCTCGAAATGGCGATCATCGAAAACGTTCAACGCGAAGAGTTGAACTGCATCGAAGAAGCTATCGCCTACCAGCAGCTCGTCGATGAATTCCACCTTTCTCAAGAAGACATTGCGACGCGTGTCGGTAAAAACCGCGCGACGATCGCGAATACTCTCCGGCTACTCAAATTGCCGGCGGCTATTCGTGAGGACATCACTTCGAACCGCCTGACGATGGGCCATGCCCGCGCCCTGCTCGCGCTGGACAATATGGACGACCAGCTCTCGGTTCGCGAAATGGTCTTGAAGAAAAAACTTTCCGTCCGCGACACCGAGCGTCGGGTGAATGAAATCATCCGCTCGAAAAACCGCGCGCCGGGCGAAGAAAAACTCCCTGATGCAAACTTCAAAGCGCTCGAAGACGATCTGCGCCGCCTCTATGGCGCGCCGGTTCGGCTCGTGGGTAACGAAAAGCACGGGTTCATTCAGATTTCCTATGGGACACCGGCGGATCTGATGCGGATCGTCGATCAGCTAAAGGGGCAAAATGTTTCTCCGCCGGTCGGATCCGTTTGATCTTCCCTCTGTAAGCCACGACATCACGGTCGTGCTGCAGAAAGGGTGTCGCCTAGAAGGCCGCTTGCAGTTTGAAGGCACGGCGCGCATCGATGGGCACTTCCAGGGAGAGATTTTCACGCCCGATATTCTCGTCATTGGCGATGAAGCCCAAGTTACCGGCCAAATTGAAGCCGATGTAGTGGTCATTTCCGGCCAGTTTAATGGCGATATTCTCGCGACACACCGAGTAGAAATCCAAGCGCCGGCTGTGGTCCGTGGAACAATCCAAACCGGTATCCTCCAAGTCGATGAAGGCGCGGTATTCGAGGGGCAGACCAAAATGCTGGGGCCCCTTCCCGCTGCCCGCCAGTCCAAGCAAACTACCTAGGCAGAAGCCGCGCGATCCTTGCGAGCGACGCGTCGAGATCTTTGCAGAGCGAACGCGCGATCCCACCCGTAGGGCCGATGAGCTTTTGGAATTTGCTGTTCGGGTAAACTAAGGCGAAGTCCCCCGTATCGGGGCAATCGAACGTTTTTCCACCAAAAATCCCGTGAATTTTCAGGCGCCCCTCTCCGGTTTGCGCGGAAAAACCGGACAACAAAAGGCTTTCATCTACGTTGCTACCGTCATCCGTATCCGTGACAAGGATGATCGTCAGCGGTTTACCCACAGCCACGAGTTTTTCGCGGCTCAGGACCTCCAGGTGCTCGAACGGCACCTCCACGCCTGGGCCATTTCGATCCCAGGAGCTAAGCAGGTGCAGAAATTCCTTCCGCGCTTCGGCATTCTGCGCTTTTTCGACATCGATCGTGATCCGAGTTTTGGATGTGGGATCAAACGGGTAAGCGACAATTGACCAAGAAAGGCTCTCCCGATCCAGCTGTTTCAAAAATGCCGGCATCGCCTTCACTAAGTAAGGGACGAGCGTTTCCGCGGAACCGCTATCGTCGATCAAGAAAAGGATCGTTTGCGGGGCCGGGTTCTTGTGGATATTGGGGCTCGGCGCTGCAAACACCAGCGCGAAACAGAGAGCCAAAGAAAACAAAGCAGCCATTCAGTTCCTCGTAAAAAGCCTCATCGCACCTACTCCCCGACCCGTCAAAGGGCTTGAACAAGCTCTGGCGATCGCCGACGTCCTGAAGTACAAACTGCGAATGCCCCGCTTTCTTGCCCTTTTTTCAGCCGCGCTCTTCTATTGCGCCGCCACCCAAGCGGCGGGTTTTGTTACAAGTGGTTGCCCAGAGCTCATCGCCTTTGACGGCGATCTCCCGCGCGGGCCCTCTTTGGATGGCGCGACATACTCGATCGCTTCGGCGAGTGAAAATCTAGAGCATGTCTTGGTCCGGCGAGGCACTAAAGCTGGGTCGCGTGCTTACCTCGTCACTCCCGAGGGTGTAGTGGGTTTTGTTCCGGGCTTGGACAGCCACGCGGCGGTTGCGATTTCTCCGTCGGGCCTATCGCTTTTGGGGGCCAATACGATTGTGGTGGATGGCCGAGAACGCGTGCACTTAGCCGTGGGAGATATTCAATCTGCTATCGACGGTAGAGGGCCTAAAGGCCAAGGCGCTTTTGCGGAAGTCGCGTGGATCAAAAGCCCG
>JAIEOG010000068.1 GCA_019750655.1 bacterium | reverse complement strand
GAGGTTCTCCTCGGGAAAGCGATTGGCGGAGTTGGGATCAAATGTTGGCCGCTGGGCCAACGCCAGAACTTCCCCGGTCGTGGGGTGGATCAAAACGCCCATCACAGACTTTGCGCCCGTTTCCTCCATGCTTTTTTCCAGCTCTTCTTCGAGCAGATTTTGGAGGCGGCGATCGATGGTAAGCCGAATGCCTTGGTTCGTGGCATCGGCGATGACCGATTTACCCATGTAGGTCGGTTTGCCGCGGCCATCGCGTACGAGCGCGCTGCTGGAGTGTTTGCGTAGGAGTTCGTCGTTCAAACGGTACTCCACTCCTGCGAGCCCATTGCCGTCGATATCCGTGAAACCCAAGACGTGCGCAGCCAGGGTGCCGTTCGGGTAAACGCGTTTGCTTTCCATTTCGATGTAGATGCCCGTCGAGGGGCGGCGCGTGATCTGCTTGGCTGTTTCCGCAGAAACATGGCGGGCCAGCCAGAGGAAGGGTTTGTCGGACTTAAGCTTTTTTAGCCACTTCTCTTGCGATCCACCCAACGCGGCAGAGAGCACACGAGCGGCTTGCTTGCGGTTGCGCACCATACGCGGGCGCGCAAAAACAGATTGCGAAGGAATGCTAATCGCGAGCTCCTCGCCATTGCGATCGAGAATTGGAAGGCGGTAAGGCGCGTTTTTCCCCGTGCGCTGGAGTTGGCGAGCCGCGAGGTTTTTGAGTTCGGCTTTGGGGAAGACTTGCAATTGGACTAGGCGTGCTGCCACGAGCCCCAAGAAACCAACAAAGCCGACGTAGACAAACGCCATCCGCAAACGGACCGATTTTTCACTCGGGGCAACCATCAGTGAACAGCTCCCTTAACGTATTGCACGCGCTGATTGGGACGGGTGGGCGCCAATTCGAACTTTGGCGCGAGCGACTCCAAACGCTTGGGCGCCGTTAGCCGCAACCAACGGATGCGGAAATCCTGCAGCTGTTGTGTGACAGAAGCGATTTCCTTTTCCTGTTGCACGTAGTGGTACGTCGATTTCACGGTCGCTGTACGGACCCACACAACCGCGCCACTGAGCGCGAAGAGCAGGCAAAGCCACGCAAGCGTTTCGGATCGTGTTTGCGGAATCAGCATATAGATTGGGATTGGAAAACGACGGCCTGAAGGCACTACAGAGGATTAACTTTAGTTTACGCGGTTACGGCGAGCTTTTCAATGCACCTAAGCTTCGCACTGCGAGAGCGGGGGTTGGCTTCGAGTTCGGCTTCGGAGGGAGCGATAGGCTTGGGCGTGAGAAGCTTGCCTCGTTCAACGCGGGGGCACTCACACGGCGTGTGCGCACAGACACACCGCCCTGCCAGCGTTGCAAAAAGCCGCTTCACCAAGCGATCTTCCGTCGAATGGAACGTAATTACCGCCAAGCGGCCGCCCGGAACTAAGCGCTCGAAAAGCTGAGGCAAACCGGTTTCCACTTGATCGAATTCGCGATTCACAATCATGCGCAGCGCCAAAAAAACAGGCGTCGCGGGGTGCACTTTGGACCACGCCCCACCTGCCACGCGGGCCAAGTCAGAAGTACGGCGGAGAGTGCCCTTCTCTCGGGCATTAAGGATTTTGCGTGCCATTCCCCGGGCTTGCTGCAAATCCGCCACACGCTTCAAATCCGAAGCCAGGTCTTCGAGCTTCACGTGCGCTAAGTAATCTTCCAACGAAGTCTCTTGCGTGCGATCCATGCGCATATCGAGCGGGCCATCGGCTTGGAGCGAAAACCCTCGCTCGGCCGTCAAAAGCTGCCGCGTGCTCACCCCGAGATCGGCCAAAATACCGTCAAATTTCTGTCCGTCGCTCTGTGCCGCAAACTCTTCGAGCGTGGTGTGGTGGAGTTCCAATCGTGGATCGGTGCGGTAAGTGCCTGATTCCCGGTAATCGTCCAGTGTCTCGGAGTCGCGATCGACACCCACGACCAAGCCCGCCCCGGCTTCCAGGATAGCTTCGCTATGGCCGCCTTCCCCGAACGTCATGTCCGCGTACTTGCCGCCCGGGCGAATCGCCAAGGCTTCCAAGCACTCAGCAAGCAAGACAGATTTGTGGAGGCGCTGCATGGCAGGGGGTTTAGCACGTTTGGGGGAAAACCGATAAGAAAACAGAGGGAACGGAAAAGCATGAATATCAAGTCGATTCCCAATAACCCGCCGACGATTAGCACCGTCAAAGAGGCCTCGGACGAGCAGAAGCAGACTGCCCGCGAGCCCCGCAAACCGGGCCGCACCCGCGCTAAGGGTAAGACCGCGCAAGCAGCTGAAACCGAAACTGAAGACTCTGAAATCTCCGCAGAGGCGGAAGATGAAACCCTGCGCACGTCCCAACCTATCGATTCACAAACAGTAATTGAACTTCGCCGCCGCACTCCCGCTCTACTGAAGCGTGTCGCCAAATTCCCGACACCCAAGCCCGCCGACGCCCGCCCCGAGACCGCCAAAAAATTGGATAAGAACGCCTAACGCATCCCCGCTTTTTTCTTTTTTATCGACTCAAACCTGCTTTGATTCTTTGTCCCGGCCAACCCGCTTTTTATAATCAAGGTAGGGAGACTTGTGTGCCAGTGAACTTAGATTCCATTCAGAATCTATCGCCTGAGCTTCAGCGCGCGTTCACGGCTACCGTGAAGGCCGAGGCGAAGCCCATTCAGGCCATCACCGAACGCAAAGGCCACGCAGAGGAGCGCCTCAAACTGCTCACGGAAGTCATTGGAAAAGTAGAGGATGTCCGCAAACTCCTGCCGAACATGAATACGCCGCTTGCGATCCGAGAGCTGAACCTAAGCAGCACGGACGAGAAAATCGCGACCGGAACTGCCGACAAAACGCTCGCGGAACCTGGCGAACACTCTATAGAAGTCTTGCAACTGGCCACGAACGCCACTGCCCTCACCAACCGATTTGAGGACAAAGACAAAACCCAAATCGGCACGGGTTACTTCACCTTCTACGGTCCGGACGGCAGCACCCGAGATGTTTTTGTGGAGAGTGAAAACTCCACTCTCCAAGGCATGGCCGCCGCGATCAATGCTGCGAATGTCGGCATGAAAGCCGCCGTGGTCAATGACCAGACCGATCCCGAGCGCCCCTACCGCTTGATCTTCAAAGCGAATGGCTACGGCGCTGCGCAAACGATCGAGTATCCAGAGTTCTATTTCATCGACGGCCAAGAAGAATTCTTCATTGAAGAGGAAAAAGGCGCTCAGAACGCACGTATTCGCTACCAGGGTTTTGATCTCGAAACACCCACCAACGAAGTGAAAGAGCTCATCGCCGGCGTCACCCTCAACCTCAAAGGGGTGACCGAAGAAGGCAAACCCCTAGGCATTAGCATCGGGCAGGATATTCCAAAAACGACCGTGAAGATGAAAGACATCATCAACGGCGTCAACGCGGTACTAGGCTTCATCCAGAACCAGAACAAGATGGACGCAAAAACCCCGGGCTATAAAACCCTCGGCGGTGACTACGGGATCCGCATGGCGGAAAACCGTTTGCGCGAACTTTTCCAGACTAACTTTGCAGGCGGTTTCGATTCCCCAGGCAAAATCCGCATTCTTTCCGACATGGGAGTGGAGTTCAAAAAAGACGGTCTGCTGAACTTCGATGAAAAAAAGTTTTCGAATGCTCTGAACGCCGATTTTGATGAAACGGTCCGCGTGCTGACGGGCGACGGCTTACGCTCGGGCTTTATCAACCAGCTCAGTGGCGTCCTAACGAGTTTGACTACGTCGGGCAGCGGCCTGCTCTCCAACCAGAAGCAGAGCTACACCGACAACATTAGTCGGATGGACAAAGACATCAAGGATCGGGAAGAGCGGCTGGACAAGAAATCGGAAGACCTCAAAAACAAGCTTTCTAAAGTCCAAGGTGCTTTCTCTCAGCTTCAAGCACAACAACAATCTCTAGCTGGTATGGGTGGGGGCGGAGGCGGAGGCATTCCGATGCCGGCGCCCGGGGGATAAGTAGATGAGTGATCCAAAACGAAAATATGGCGCGGACGCCTACCGTCAAAACGAGCTACTGACGGCCAATAAGGAAACCGTACTGCTTCTGCTCTACGCAGGTGCAATCCGTTTCCTGAAACAGGCCATGGACGCCATGGAAAAAAAGAAACTGGCGGAAAAAGCCAAGTACATCATCAAGACGCAGGAGATTGTGGGTGAACTCCGCGCGGGATTGAATTTTGAAGTCGGCGGCGAAATCGCCGTCAACCTCGAGCGACTCTACGATTACATCATCGAGCGCTTGGTACAGGGAAACCTTCAAAACTCCACCAAACCTCTCGAAGAAGCTTTGAATGTACTCAACATGCTGAATGAGACATGGGAAGAAGCCGTGGCCTCACTCAGAAAAGAAAAGGCTGCCGAAAAATGAAAACCATGGACGAAGTCATCTACTATCTCGATCTCAAAAATAAATACTACGAGAAGTTCCTGGCGATCACGGAGCAATTCCTGCTCCAGG
>JAIEOG010000013.1 GCA_019750655.1 bacterium | reverse complement strand
GGCAATGTCTCTCCGTTACCCGGCCATTCAGTTCCTATGAACGAGTTGTTCATCCAAGGGGGCTTAATGAGCTTGCGCGGCTACCGCATGTTCAGCATTGGGCCTAACCGCACTTTGAGTAGCGACCCCGCCCAGCTTTCGCAGAAGGCGCTCAATGCGGGGCTCCTCGGCGGCAATTTCGTGGTCGGCGGGCATAGTGAGTTGCTCTACCAAGCCGAACTCGAATTCCCCTTGCTCAAAGAAGCCCGCATCCGCGGTGTGATTTTCTTCGACGCGGGGAATGCCTTTGATGGGTCTTTATTCGATCAGCACCCCATGTTGCGGGCTGACGTGGGTTGGGGCTTCCGCTGGTTCACGCCTATCGGTCCCTTGCGTTTCGAATTTGGGTATCCTATCTTTCAGGGTGGCGACCCTCAGTTCTGGTTTAATATCGGGCCTCCATTCTAAATCCTACTTAAGGAGCAAGACATGTTTCGCTACACGGTTCCCGCAGCTACTTTGGTTTTGGCTTCGGGTCTTTTCATTTATAACTTAGCCCCCAGCTTCGCTGCAGACGCCACGGGTGGCGCGCAGGTCGTGAAGTACGGTGTTGTCGACTTGCAACACGCCTTGGAAACAGTGGAAGAAGGCAAGAAAGCCAAAGCGCAGCTGCAAAAAGACGTCACGTCAAAGCAAGCCGCCCTCGAAAAGCAGCGCAACGCATTGCAAAAAGAAGCCGAAGAATTCGATAAAAAAGCGGCCATCATGAACGAAACCGCCCGCGCCGCGCGCCAGGCGGAGTTGCAAAAGAAGTTCGCCGAATTCCAAAAGACTTATGGCGAATCGCAGATGGACGTCCAAAAGCGTGAGCGCGACTTGACCAAGCCAATCATCGACGCTCTCCGGGCTGTCGTGGAAGGCATTGGCAAAGCGGAAAACTTCTCGCTCGTGTTCGAGCGCAACGAAGGCGCGATTCTCTACGCGCGCGACGCCACGGACCTCACGGCCCGTGTGATCGAAGCCTATAACAAAAAAGGTAAGAAGGGCTGATCCCGAAAGGGTTACAGCACGAACAGGCTGAGAATGAGGATAGCGCCCAGGGCTGCTAACCGCACCCAGAGGGGCGCTTCCCATTCGATGTCTTGTGGAATCGCCAGCCGCTCGCCATGGCGAGTGACGTAAGGCGAAGAAGGCCGCGGGGGAATCGGCGCCGTTAACGGGCTATTCCCTGCACGAGGCGCTTTGCGCCGTTCCGCAAAATCCACCCGCACGATATTCGCCATCGGAGGCGGAATCTCGATTTCCGTCGTCTTTTCGTCGTTCACGGCGTCCTCACGCTTCTGCTGCTGTTAGATGGTCGTTGTTTGGAGCGTTAGATCGCCGTCGAGGTTCGGGATAACTAGCTCGATGCAGCCGCTGAATTTGTAGCTGGTATCGATAGTGGTATCGCAAGTGCCCTTCGTTCCGACGCGCGCTTCAAGACGGCCAACCGCGAGGTTCACGCCGTTATTGTTCGTACCAGGTTGGTACGGGCTTCCGACGCCGCCCATGTAAGGCGAAGCGTACGGGCTGTAAGTCGCGCCGTTCTTGTAAGTCAGAACTTGGATGATCGCCGTGGCAATCAAGCGTACATACAACCGCTGAGACATGGGCTGGTTCGGCATGTACATGCCCCCATTGTTCGGGTTGAGCATTTGGCCCGGGGAAGAAACGCCCGAGGCGAAATCCGTCGTCGACAAGCAGTAACCTAAGCCAGTCATCGTGCTCGTGGAGCGGTTAGGCGTTGCGATGCGGCCTTGAGCCACAATGCTTTGCGCAGTTCCGTTCACAAACGGGCTTGTCGTTCCTGACGAAGTATAGAGGCTTAAAGAGATGGAGCCGGTTTGGCCATACTGGTCCTTGAGGTCCGCAGTATAAGCTGCCGTTCCGACGGAGCCGTTGGCAGGAATCCCGCCGCAGAGGCCCGTGTTCGGAATAACCGTTCCTGGGGGTAAACCCGGGAGTGGAGCGGCAACGCCCGTGGGAGCTCCGCAAGCCGACAGCACAAGTGCCGTGGCAGATAGTGCGAGCATCGAGGCCCGCTTCGCAAACGTCCAGCTTTTCATTTTCTCTCCTACTTAACCCAATTCGAGTACATCGCTTCAAAAGTCCCTAATTTGGTCATCGAGCTGAGGGTCACGAAGTTCCGGCAAGCTGTGATATCTGCCGCCTGTTTCGTCGGGATGTCCTTGCAATAGGAGTTGTCGACCGTGGTGGTTATAGTTGTAACGATCCCGGTTTTAGGATCAGTAACAGGTACCTGCTTTTGGCAGGTATAGGTCTTTTTGTAGCAAGTCGTCGTATCGGAGCCGCGCGGGCGGTAATAAACCGTTCCGGCAATTTTGCCGTCGCTCGTGCGAGCGGCATAAACGCGCAGAGCAACCTGCGGGTCCGTAAAAGTCATATCCAAGTCGTTCGTCGACTGGCTGGAAAGATTCGTGATCGTGACCGTTTCAATCAAACCACCGAGGAACCCGTCTTGGTCTTCAATGCCCAAGAAGATACGGCCCGTCGGAGCGGTCGAACGAGAATCATCGATCTGCACGGCAATGTGCGTTTCCACTAAGGGAATCGAAGGCACTTGCAAGAACATCTGTTGGATCTGGGAGAGGAACATGTTGTCGCTCACACCCACGGGGCGGGTGATTTCCACAGACTTACCAAACCAAAATGCGAGGCCGGCCTGAGTGCCGATGCCAGGATTAGAGCCCAATGAGCCACCGTCGGTGGAGGGCGGCGGGTTGTTCTGATTGCCCGTCGACATTTCCGAAGCACCGCAAGCAGCCAACAATAAAAGGGAGGCGGCGAAGAACAAGCTGGTAGATTTTTTCATAAGCAGACCCACTGCAAACTCCACGAAAACAACATGAGCATTCGCTCGGACCCCCATCGATAGACGGGTATCCGAGTGGCTATTGTGCAAGGGCGGTACCAGCTGAGCTTTAGCGGGAAACTGGGCTCAGAGTCGGGGGTGGGTGCGACCAATCCTTAATCGGTAGGGGAGGGGCCTCGAGGAAGAAAGCCGCTTTATGAGGCTAAATCCCCTCGGGTTTTAGGGCTGTCAAAGGCGTTTCAGTGGAGTGACGAAAAAGGCTGCTTATGCTACGACCTTGGAGAAGGAGTAGGAAGTGACTTACATCGTGACCGCGCATTGCGTGGACTGCAAGTATACCGACTGTGTGACCGTTTGCCCTGTGGATGCATTCCACTCGGGACCCCGGATGGTCTATATCAACCCGGATACCTGCGTGAACTGCGATGCCTGCGTTCCTTCCTGCCCCGTGGAAGCGATTTTCTCGGAAGAAACCCTGCCGGATAAGTGGAAAGGGTACCTAGAAATCAATGCCGAAGGCGCAAAGAAACACGCCGTCTCAAATGAGAAGCAAGACGCCCTATCCGGAGCCAAGACCCTCGAAGAGTTGAAAAAACTCGACGCGCAGGGCCACGTTCCGGCCGGCTACCCCAATCTCGACTAGATCTTCCTGCGTAAATACCGCTCCGCGGTATGTCTTCGTTCTGTACGACGCGCCGGCTAAGAACGGATCGCTGCCAGCCCGCTAAACAGTACACTCATTGTGCTCAGGGCTAAGGTATACTTAAGGAGATCACCCAGATCTTCCTAGCAACCATCACTACTTGTTTGACGACTGTCGCAACGCGAAACAGTTGGCTTACGAAATGCAATTTTTCTGAGCGAGTCTTCAAATCAGTGGTAGCGGACGTATGATAAAGTTCCTCGCCGGACATCGGGTTTTGGTGATTTTATTAGTCACCGCATTGGTGCTTGTGGCCGATGCGCCTCAGGCCGAGGGCCGCCTTTTTAACCGAGGCGGCCGTCGGATTTTTCCCATCTTCCCACTCTTCCGCCGCCCACTCTTCAACCGCCGGCCCGCGCAGCTAATCAACCGCAATGTGCGCCGGGGGAACGACGTAAACAACAACATCAATCGCCGCATTAACTTTAACAACATCGAAGACATTCCTGGTTTCGCACGCCTCGCAATTGCGAATGGGGTGATCGTCGAGCGACCGCGCGGGGGCGGTGGGCTCGTGAATCGCCTCATCATCGACGGTTTCGGACGCCTGCTGGTGCAACCGTTCTTTGGTAACCGTTTTGTGGGGAACTTCCGCTTGGCGAGTGCGGAGACGGTCCAGCACTTGAAAGAGTTCTACTTAAAGAACATCGATAATTTTCCCAATGGGATATTGCCCAATGCGGTGGATCGCTTCCTGCGCGCGAATGTCGCCAACTCGGGAATTTTTGGGCAGCTTTCGGCCTCCATTCAGAACGTGGGAAATCGGGCGGTGAGTGTGCGCCCCCAAGATCCTCGCTACAAGGATATCTCGGACGAGAAAATTCGAACGGCAGCCCTTGCGTTTTTGATGAATACTTTAAGCAATTCCTGTACGCCGCTAAATTTTTCTACGGGGGATATTGATGCGGCTGGGA
>JAIEOG010000381.1 GCA_019750655.1 bacterium | reverse complement strand
AACATCAAAAACGAAGACTAAAACTCCGTAGACCTGCCCCCGCGACCATGGTACCGCTTGGTCAATGGGGGTATGCAGTGCGTAAAAGCGTTCTGGTTTTCGGTCTTTTTCTCAGTCTAGTTTCGTTTGGAAGTTCTGAGCCCTACGGCTCCCACACACTCGATTACTTAGTTAAGAACTCCACCTTCGCTGCCACCGTGGCCCGGGCCCAAAGCCTTGGCGGCTCCGTAGCCGAGATCCAGTGGAATAAAACCCTTCATGGCACTCCGCCCGCGAAATCCCGCGTTGGCTTTGTGCAGAAGCTTCCTCAAGCAGGCGACCTGGTTTTCGTCACGGTCCCGAAAGAAGGGGGCGATGCCTACATCACCAGCTCCGTGGGGATTCTGGCGGAGGGCTCCGATCGGTACAACGAAGCTCTGAAGTTTTTGAAACTCACTACCATTGCAGAAAAATCTGCTTGGGCCATCGAAGAGCTCAAATCCGGAGACCACGATCGCCGGTTTGGAGCGGAATATATGGTGCTCCACTGGGAAGCGAAGGATTTCTCCGAAGACCTCATCACCGCCCTTCTCGATAACTTGGGTTTCCAACCCGGAGAGCCGGACCACTACCTAGTCTGGATAGCTCTTGCGAAGACAGATTCCCGCCAGGTCCGAGATCGGTTTACCAAATGGGTTCGCGACGAAAAGCTCCATGAGCGCATTCGCAAGGACCTACTCACCAATCTAACTTCCATGCCGTCTGCCAAGGCGATTTTGGAGGATTGGCTTCTGGGAAAAGAAGGCGTGGATCTTCAGGACTACGCGACGCTGGGTTGGCTGATCGAGGAATCGAAATGGGATGATGATAAAGAAAAAGCTTTAAAGGGCACGCTGGCCCATACCGACCCGCGCGTCCGCCTTCGGGCTATCGATGATCTAGTCGCTCACGATTTTTACCATGCTGGGCCGCCTTTCACCATTTTGAGCGACCAACTCAAACTCGCAAACGAGCTCCCTACGGTAAAGCTACGTATTATCTTGGCACTCGGAAAGGCCGGCACTGGCTCTTTCGAAGCTTCGGCTATTTTAAAAAGAGTGGCCTTGGACAAAGCATTTCCCAAAAACCACCGCCAACTCGCCATGCGCGAAGTAAGCCGTTTACTCAAATTCGATCTTGGCAAGACGGCTCTGAAGGAGATCCAAGCCGAGCTCCTGAAAACCGGCGAAACGGATCTCGAGCGAGTTGCCGCGCAGTACCTGCGCACACCGGAAGGGACCTGAGATGAAATACTTAGCAGCCATCGTTTTAATGGTGTCGGCGCCGGTTTGGGCAGATTCGAATTCCGGTTCGATGAGCAAGAGTTGTTCGGGCCGCGTACGCGTGTGCCGCCCGGGCACTATCTACAATCCGTCGAACTGCCCCGAAGAGTACTTTTACGCCTACGCGTACCAGTACGCGTACGTGTACAACGGGGAAGTCCGAAGCGAGAGCCACTCTTTCTCGTTTTCAGGCGCTCTAGACAAAGAAGAAAAAGCGACGGTTTCCTACGCGGAAGACAACCAAGTCTTTTACGACGGCCGGAATTGGGACCTTAAGATCCCGTACGACGACGACGCGCCCATCGAAGCAAAGCAACGCAATATCCGCGGCGCTCGTTGGCAAGTACTCTGCCGCTGAAGCAAACTCAGGAGTTCCTTCTTTTCATTTTGGCGCCTGCCCTAACTATGCTACTCCCCGAGCCTTGTTTTCTAAGGAGTAGCCGTGGCTCGAGTTTTAGCGCTGGTTTTGCTTTTTTCCTTTTCCGTAGCGTGGGCGGCCGATGATGCGGAAATCATCGGGCCTCGCAAACTAAACCTGTGCAGCCTAATCATCGGTGACTTCACCCCCGAAGAAGCAGTCACCCTCCCCTTTCGCCCCATCAATGAGGGCGCCGCTGCCTTAGAAAAAAGACTGCTCTCCGACATGGCCGCCGCCGGATTGAGACGCCTCATCGAAGCGGACCACGGAGTCAAAATCCTCGCCTTGCTTGAACGTCTAGGACTGCTCACTGAGGAAAAGTGGGTCGAGCTTCACTTGCTTGCTAACCAAACAGCGCCCCTGGTTTTGGACGAACGCCAACCCGATCCTCGCATCAAACGGTATTTAAAAAGCTACCGGCGCCAAGCCAGAAAAGGAAATATTGAAAATGTCATTTCAGTGCCTGGCTGGGATCGTCGCCACGACCTGTTCTTCGCACTCACATTGGAAGCTTTCTCCGTCTTTATTGATCCTCTTTCTGTGAATGCCCTAGAAACCACTTTTGCTGAAATTCACCGGCTCTACCTCGCAGTACATGTAGAGCGTACTCGCACTCTAGAAAGCATCGAATCCCAAGTAGAGCGCTTACTGCGCAGCTTGGACACCAAAGCCTGGTACCACCCAAAACCTCGCACGGGTCTGCCAGCTTTGGTCCGAGTGCCTTTGGAGCAGATCCCTTTTGTGCCCATCGTATTCACGGCCTTTGCCACTTTTTATAAATTCGTATTTGAACGTGATTTGCCCTCGGAACGCGAACCCTACGCGCCCAAACTTGCTCCCAGGAGTTTGGTAGAAGCTCCCGGCTCCAGACGACTATTTATCGTCGACAGAGACCCTCTAAGCCTGGGCGGAAAAGCCTATGAGTTTTTAAATCGTTACCTCAACACACAGGCGGGATTGTTCGAACCGAGCTTTGTAGCTGCCTTGGGCGAAGCTTACCCTGCCTTAAACCTGGTCTTGAAATCCGCGATCAGTAACCGGTTTGCTGCAAAAACTGCCGACGTCATCGAAGGCCCTTTTGGACCCGTCTCTTTTGAAGGCCAAAAAGCCCTCACGCGCGACGCTCTTTTTTTATCTTTGCTTCGCGGCGACTATGAACCCTTCAAACAGACATCCGCCCCCGTGCCCGTCGAGCAGATCGAAAGGTATCGCCAATTGCTGATCTGGGATCTCGGGTTTTCCAAAAACTCGCAGGCAGCTCCTAGCGAATTAAACTACCCGATGGTCGATGCTTTCCAGGTGTTCTTAATGCTGGATGCCTTAGGCCGCGGGCAGGACGCCTTCACTTCTGCATTACGAGAGCGCTACGATTTAAATCGCCTGTTTGAGACGGACTATGAGCGTCTTCTGGTGGAGCTGCTAACCCGTTACCCCCATGCCGATCAGAGTTTCCAAAGGTTAGACCCTAAACACCAGGAGTTAGTGCGCCGTTGTTTCAAACTCGTTTATCACTTCAACGCTGGCCAAGTAATCCAGCTAGAAAGCGGCCACAATGCCTTTGCCAAACTAGCGGAGCTGGGTGCGACGCAGCAGGAACTGTCTTTCATTTTTCACAGAACTTACCTGTCGTTTCTTTCATTGCCCATCAACGGCGATACACCGCCCGCCGGCACAGCCCGAATGACACCTTTTTTCTACGAACGCTGGATGCAGTTGCGGCTTTCTCTTTTCAACCTAGACCTCCATTCGTACTTAGATTGGTATGCGCAGCAGCTTGGGCTCAGCGAAGCTCCTAAAGACCCTCGGGGTTTTACGATTCTTAGCCTGGCAGGCCAGTCCCGTAGCGAGAACGCACGCGCTTACGCTGAAGTCGAACACGCGTTTAATAAACTCCCCCCTAAGACTGCGGCAGTAGTTGTGAAATTAATGACTCAACCTATTTTGCCTTATTTCTCAGCGGATTTAATGCAAGCAATTCGACTGAGGCACCCCCCTGGCGAACGAGATTTGATCATTTGGATGAACACGCTCGCAAACATTTACAACGCTATCGAAAGCCAACCTAATTTCCCTTCTTATTTGGAGCAGGTGCTAAAAGCCGGAGAAATTCGAGTGAATCTATTGCCCGTTAAAGAGTTTGTCCGCGCTCACGGAAGCGCCGCTTTAGAGGATGCGACTTTCTTTGTGCTCACCAAACAAGGGGCCTACGAAATCGAGGTCCGCAAATAACCGCTCAACGCGTACGGAACCAAATCTGGCGTTCAGCGGGGACGCCTTGAGTATTTTCTAGTCGAACGAAGAAGGTTTGTTTGCCGTTGGCGTCGGGCCATTTCAACGTGCTTTCGCCGCCAGGTAGAACCGAATCGCTCAAGAGTGTTTCTTCTACCAACCCGCTGTCCATCGCCTGGCTAAATACGCGCGCGCGTACCGGTACGGCCGCATTTACTAGACGAGAAACCATGCCGCTCGGGTCCCAGGGAAGGCTGGGGTAGAAACGCCCCGCAAACCCCGGCTCCACATCTTGCGTCGCCGTGGCGATCGGGGAAACACGCTCTTTCTGCGCCGGACGCACCGGCAGGTCCATCAGCGGATCTCCCAAGAAAGTGAAATTAAAATACGTCCATTGCGCACGGTCTTTCGTCAGAGGCACCGAAGCTTCTTGAACGTAGGACGCAAGGGCTTGTTGCACCAAATCACCCAGACGCCCCTGCCCTCGCACGCGGTAATTTTCCAAAACGGTATCTA
>JAIEOG010000027.1 GCA_019750655.1 bacterium | reverse complement strand
GTAGAAAATGATCGCGCTGATCTTTGGATGCCCTGGAGAGGACGCGGGCTTGGATTTCATTCTGCAGGGTGGCGCGTTCGCGTTCGCCGACCAGTTCTTCCAGAAGAAGGTTTAACCGGTCTTCGAGGTTGCGGTTTTCTAGCCACGCTTGTTTGATCGTCACCGAACGAGTCAGAAACGAGCAGCACAGGTCGCAGATTTTTTCAGGGGCTTCGAGTTCGGCGAGCGACTTAGCGAGGTTATCGCTGCCGGGAGCGCCCACTAGGCTCAAGAGTTTGAGGCCTAGCTTTTTAACTTCTTGGGCGAGGACTTCTGCGCGGCGGGAGGGCAGGGCCAGATCCGGCCATTGCTCTCCAAGCGCCATCAGGCAGCCGTCCTTTTCTTGAATTTCCGTAATCCGGAAACGGAACAGAGTATTGGCGACAAGCTGAAAGGTTTTCGGTTGGGCCTGGACGAGCTTGCTTACAAGGCAAACCACTCCGATGGAGTGGAGCTCCGCTGGATTCGGATCGTTCCGCTCGCCTTGCTTCTGGGCCACAACTAAGAGGAGGTCGCCAGCCTTTTGGGCACGGCGGACCGCTTCTATGCTTTTCGCTCGTCCCACCACCAAGGGTGAGATCGTATTGGGAAAAAGCACGGTATTGCGCACCGGCAAGACCGGGATAGGTTCCGAGAATGAAAAAGCGCGGTTCGTCGTATCGGACATCGTTTTCCCTGCCTAGCGTATGTTTCCTAACGCACAAAGGTCAAGGAGACCGACGGTACCTGTGATCAGGTCTTCGAATGCTTTTTGTTGCGCATCCGGCGTTTGGCTTTACGGCGGGCGGCGAGTTTGGGGTTTTGCCGTTGTTGTTGGCGTCCCCGACGCAATTTCGCTTTACGCTTCGCCTTTTTTTTCGCTGTCTTGCGGGCCATGAGAGTCCTCCTAAAACCTCAGGAAAATAGATCGAAATCCAGCCGAAGGCGAGCTAAAACCCTCCTCGATGGAGTTTAAACACTCACGCCATATTGGTTTGGACGATATCGAATGCTTTGTTTGCGCTCCGGCAGCGAACAATCCACGCGGTTTGGACCTTTCTTTCGTCCAAACGGAGCACGGGGCGAAGACCGTTTTCACTTTGCCCACTTGTTTCCAGTCCTATCCGGGCTTCTTGCACGGGGGCATTGTTTCCTGCGTTATCGACGAGACAATGGCCTATGCCGGCGTTTTCCGTTACCAAAAGCTGCCGCTTACTCGCAAAATGACGTTGTCCTACCGGCGTGGGGTCGAAGCGGGGAAAGAGTTCATCTGCGAATCGCAAATCACCGCCGAATCCGAGACAGGGTTTTCGGCAAAGGCCTCGGTGTCTTTGCCGGGCCGCGGGATTTTCGTTCTCGGAGAGGCCGATTTTATTCTCCCTACGGCCGAACAGGCCTTCCGGCTGATGCCCGGCGAGGCCGGGGAACAGTGGCGAAAATACTTTCGCTAATCGCCGTAAGTATTTGAATTAGTTTAAATTTTAACTTAAATTTAACCTTAAATTTAATTGAATACCTTCCGGACACAAGATCCTCTGCGGCTTAAGCTAGTTGGGTAATTGTGTCGGAATCGCTAACCAGAAGATCGACGGTTGACTGGTGCTTTGGCGGTTTAAAAATCATGGTCTCGCTCTTGCTCTTTAGGGGGGTAAGGGGGAGGGGGAATGTCCCACCTGATTGTTTCCATTTTATTGTTTGCCTGGGGAACACCTGCACACGCGGGTGAGGACTGGGTTCCGCGTTCGCGCCATATCGAAGCCGCTTCGCAAGGGCGCGACTGCTCCGTTTACCGCACACTCGCAAACCGCGCGCGGTCGGCTTTTCAACAGCACCGAGGATCGGAAAAACGTTACGATGGGATTTTAAAAACCAACCGCAGTGATCTGGTCCAGTGCGCCAAGCTACGGGGCGTCAAGCTCAATGGAACAGATCGCGCAGAAGAACAGGCCGCAGAAAGCTGTCCCAATGCTTACGAGCAATGGATCCGCACCGGCTTTCGTTTGCAGTCCATTCGGCAAGATCGAGAGAGTGCAGAAGAGTCGTTGAAGCTTCTGGACTCGACTGTCGATCGCTTGTGCCGCGGCGGTGCAAAACGCGCTGTTCTCAGCTCCAATTAGGGGCCTTTTCCCTCGACAAAAACTCCTGCTCGCCGGATATTAAAGCTTCTAGGACTTTCCCATGAACCATCCAGCCGCGAGCTTAGGAGCCCCGAGTGAGCCTGACCCCTGCCAGAGTCAAAATCGGCCGCACGTTCTCCTTGGTAGACGTGTTCCTTTTGCTCGGCCTGGCAGTGGTGATCTATGCCGTGGTGGCCGTGGCGCAGGAGTGGAATTCGCCGTACACGCCCACGACTGAAATCCACCTCGATTACCCATCGCTTTTTAAGTACGCGTTCTTTTCTTTGGTGCGTGTTTTCCTGGCGTACCTGATCTCGCTCGTATTCACGCTTGGCTACGGCTACCTCGCTGCTAAGTCGCGCATTGCCGAACCGATTTTGATCCCGCTGCTCGATATTCTGCAGAGCGTGCCGGTGCTGGGTTTCATGCCGGGACTCGTGTTGGCGCTCGTGGGGCTCTTTCCGAATTCGAACTTAGGCTTGGAGCTCGCGGTCATCTTGATGATCTTCACGGGCGAAGGCTGGAACATGGTTTTTAGTTTCTATTCCTCCCTCAAGACCGTGCCCTCGGATCTCCGCGATATGGGCGCGCTCTACAAATTGAACAAAGTAGAAATGCTCCGCAAAGTGGAGCTGCCTTACGCGGCTAATGGTCTCTTGTGGAACAGCATGCTCTCCATGGCGGGCGGTTGGTTCTTCCTCATGGTGATTGAGTCGTTTTCGCTCGGCGACAAAGACTTCCGCTTAGCGGGGATTGGTTCGTACATGGCCGTGGCCTACGAGCAAAACGACATGGGTGCGATCTTAGCGGGCATCGGCACGATGTTTGTCCTGATCGCCGTCGTTGATCGCTGCATCTGGGCGCCGCTGGTCGTCTGGTCCGAGCGGTTCAAGATGGACAGCGATCCGAGTATCCAGCCGCAACGTTCGGTTGTTCTTGAATGGTTGAAAAAATCCCGTCTGCTTTCCGCCGTTGATGAATACAGCCGTCGCCTGCAAGTGGCCGTGAAGAAACGCGCGGGCCAGGTGATGGAGCCTGTGATGCGCCCTCAGGTTCGCCAGCTGCGATCCTCTCTGCCCTTTATTTTGAAAGCCGTGTTGGTGCTTCTGGGGATCGGCGCATTTCTCTACGGCATCCGCATCATGGGTGAATTGCTCGTGGCCACTCCCGTCCACACTTGGCTGCTCTTCATCCGAGATGTCGGCCTGACATTCGTGCGCGTGAGTGTCGCGGTTGTCTTGGGAAGCCTTTGGACGATCCCCGTCGGTGTTTGGATTGGGACAAACCCGAAATGGACGCGGCGGATGCAGCCGGTGGTGCAGGTGGTGGCTTCTTTCCCGGCACCCATGCTTTTTCCGATCCTCACCTCCGCATTGATCGCGATGGGCGTGAGCTTAGAGTTTGGAGCGGTCGTTTTGATGCTCTTCGCATCCCAATGGTACATTTTGTTTAACGTCATCGCGGGCGCGACGCAGATCCCGCGCCAGGTGCTCGATGTCGCACGCGTCTTCCGCATTGGCGGCCTGCATTATTGGCGGGCTGTGATCTTGCCTGCGATTTTCCCGTCTTTAGTGAATGGCTGGATCTCGGCAGCGGGGGGAGCTTGGAATGCGTGCATCGTTTCCGAAATCGTCACGCATGGCGCGAATACCTATGTCGCCACCGGCATTGGTTCGGCTATTACCTTAGCAGCGCAAGAAGGCCGCTTCCCCGTGCTGGCGGGTGCGATTTTGATGATGGTTACCACCGTAGTGCTGCTGAACCGCTTTTTCTGGGGTAGCCTGTATCGGTTGGCCGAAACCAAGTACCGATTTGAAGGGTAAGGAATGTCGGGAGTTAAAACCAATGAGCCGCTCTTGAGCCTGGAGCGGGTTTCGCACAGCTTCCAATTGGAGCGCGGCCGCGAGATCCAGGTCCTCAAGAACATCAACATCGCGGTCCAAGAAGACGAAATCGTCGCCTTCTTGGGGCCGTCGGGTTGCGGCAAAACCACCACGATCAAGATCATGGCGGGACTCATCCGCCCGAGCGAAGGCCGCGTGCTTTGCCATGGCAAGCCTTTGGCGGGCATCAATGATCGCTTGGCGATGGTGTTCCAGAATTTTGCGCTCTTGCCCTGGTTCACGGTCGAGCAGAACGTCGGCGTTGGCCTGCACCAATCTAGCCTTAGCCAGCGCCAAATTGCCGCACGTATAGAAGAAGCGATTGAGATGGTGGGTCTGGGCGGTTTCGAAGAAGCGTACCCGCGTGAGCTTTCCGGCGGTATGCGCCAACGAGTGGGCATTGCGCGCGCGCTGGCCGTGCGTCCTGAAGTACTTTG
>JAIEOG010000289.1 GCA_019750655.1 bacterium | reverse complement strand
CGCCTGGTGGGCGCCCGATAAAGCAGCCGCTTGGCGCGTGATCCCGAGTGCTGTGATTGGTGCTATTGGCGGACGAAAACTCTTCCCCGTTCTTTGGCGCCGCTATGGCGAAGAAGCCTTGGCGCGTAGCTCACCCAAAGTGAGCCAACAGCTGCGAGAGGCGTTTCAAGAGATCATGGTTTTAGATCCCTCAGGGGATATCGTCAGCCGAATCGCTCGCTTTGACCCAGGCATTGCCGCCCAACAGCTCGTCACCAAGGCGGCTGCCGATGTCATGGCCAAAAGCGGCTCTGGCGAAGTAGCGATGAATCTCTGGCGCGTTATCAATGTGGAAGCCAGACGCCAAGTCTTCTCAGAAAGACGCACGCGCTATCTCACCAACACGGCACACACCCAACAACGCCGCTGTTTCCAAGAACTGCTCGCGGCAGCGAACCTATTAAATGTCGGGCTTCAATCCGAAGAAGCCCGCTAACGCCACGCTCCAGACCTCGGCTATGTTAGAATTTTCCGGTGAACATTCTCTTCGTCGGTAGCACGGAAGGTACGTCGACTTCACTGCATTACTTCACGAGCCTGGTACGGCAAGGGCACGCGGTTTTGCCTTGGAACCCGGGCTATTTCCAGACAACGGGTCTTTGGCAGAAATTCGCCCAACGCTTAAACCGCGGGCCGACACCTGAAAAAGTTGCGCGTATTAATCAGCAGCTTTTGGCCCTTTGCCGACACAACGCTTTCGATCTGGTTTTCGTGATGGGCGAGAACTATGTCTCCCGGGAGATCCAGGAGCAGATCCGCGCAGAGATCCGCCCGGCCCCACGCTTTCTGTTTCATTCCCATGACAATCTCTTTGCACCGGGCATTTTAAAAGGCCCGAACTTCGAAGCGGATCTAGCGGCTTATGACATCTTGTTTACGACGAAATCGCAGAACGTCGCGCGCTACCAAGCGATTGGGCAAAAGAACACCTATTACATTCCGAGCGCGTTTGAGCCCTCTGTCCACCGGCCGATCCCGCAGACGCAAAGTCGGATAAAACAAGATCTCCCCGTCAGTTTCATCGGGACATACGACTTAAGCCGAGAGCCCCTGCTAGAAAAAGCCGGTTGGGAGCGATTGAACGTATGGGGAAATGGCTGGGAACGTTCGCCGCAGTTTAATAAGCAAGTCGGGAAAATCCACCCGCAGGCGATCTATTATTTTGAATTCGCCGACGTCTGCAGCCGATCGCAATGCAGCCTAGGGCTCTTGCGCGAGGAAGCCGAAGACCGCCACACACAGAGGACGTTTGAAATCCCCGCATGCGGTTCTTTACAGTTCGCGCCTCGCAATTCAGAGATTGCCGGATTTTTTGACGAGAACAAAGAAATCGTCCTCTTTGATTCCCCCGAAGAACTCCGCGACAAACTCGATTACTACCTAGCGCACCCTGCGGAACGCCAGAAGCTAGCGGAAGCCGGACACCGACGCTGCCTCACAAGCAACCACACTTACGCCGACCGCACGGCGAAGATGATCCAGCTGCTCGAATAAGATCTCCCAAGAGATGTCCAAGCCAAGGCAGCGCCTTGCAAGCGCAGCGAAGCAAAAGCCACCCAGTCCCCCGATTTAGGGAAGCAGTGAAAAAGCAGAAGCAAAACCGAGTAGAAGCTTGTCGACTTTAAGACTCCTAACAACACTGGAAGCAGTGCCGACCACACCCGGCAACTCGCAAGCAGACCTCCGAGAAGTAAGTAAACTAGCGCAGCCGCACTTCGGTCGGTCCCCGAGCGACCATAGCTCGGGGAACCGAGCCGACTCGCCCACGCCTTCCAGGCCGCGTCGGTCAAGCACCATGGCCTGAGATCTCCCGGGAGATCTCAGAAGCTCCAAACCCACGCGCCTTAGCAAAGCTCCCCCGCGCCAAAAAAAGATTGTGTACTTTACACAGCAGTCGAATGTTCCCAATCTCACGACTACTCCCTCCATGCGCCCAAGCCCGCACATGATCAAACTGCAGGTGCGCCGTCTGATTGCATCGCACGCCAGAAGCCGACCGAAACTCGCAGCAACCATCAGACTGCCTCTTCACCTCCCGCCGCGTAGCGAGCGGGATATAACGCGTATGTTTCTTCGGAGAAGTTTTAACCTTCCTCTTAGGCTCATCCCAACAAGCCCGCTTCTGCTTAATCAAGCTTTTAAGGCCCTGCTTAACCAAAACCAGCTTGTCCTTCTCAGACAACAAGCCCTCCGCTTCTTTAAGCAGCTCTTCTAGCTCGGCATCATAGGGAAGCTTTAAGCCTTCCTTGGGAAGAGGCACATCAAAGTGCTCGAAAAGAACCATCGAGATTTCACTCGTAGGCTTACCCTCGACCAATGGAAGCATCTTGGGTGCATTTTCAGAACTAATATGTGGCGCAATCAAGCTAACAGCGGAAAGAGAAAGACGGCTCTCTTGAATAAACGGCTTTATCTCTGGCACTTCTTCCACGCAGTTCGCTGCATGAATCCGGCGACCCGCTTCTCCCTCTGAATAGCCCAGGAAGCGCACGCAGAAATCTTTTAAGCTGGAGTAGCCCTCTTCCTGCCAAATAGCGCGGCGATTGATTTCCGATAAGAATTCTAAGACCGCAAGAGTGGCTTCTTTTTCTTTCTTCACCCAGCTTTTTACGCCTTCGAGAAGTTCTTTCTTGTTCATCTTTACGCAATCCATGGCACCTCCAGCATCAATACATTTGTATGTATTTCGCCTCGCGTCAACTATTTATCGACGATAAACCGGAATTTATCGTACGGAGATCTCCCGGGAGATCTCTGCGCATGGAGAGCTTCCCCGGCGTAGCCTGTAAGGCGTAGACGAGTCGGCGCGGTTCCCCGAGCTACAGTCGCTCGGGGACCGGCCGAAGTGCGTTGGCCACTATTACTTGTTCTCGGAGGTCTTCGTGGAAGTTGCCGGGTGTGTTCGTAATCGCTTCCAGTGCTGTTCAGAGCTTTGAAGTGAGCAAGCCTCTACTTGGTTTTGCTTCTGCTCTATTACAGCTTCCCGAATACGTGGGAATAGCTGGCTTTTGCTTCCCTGCGCTTGCAACGCGCAGCTTGGGCTTGGACATCTCCCGGGAGATCTCACGATTGACTTGCCCGTGGGCCGACGCCCCGCGTGAAGCTTAGTAGATCGCTCTGAGTTAGCATCCGGCTTCAACCTTAGGGGGAACACCTATGTTTAAAGCTTGTTTGGGAAACGTAAATGTTAAGCGCCTGATTCTTGCGACTCTGGCAGTCATCGTATTTTTCTTCGTAAGCAACTTCGTCATTCACGAAGTGATGCTCAAAAGCACCTACGAAGCCACAATGACGCTCTGGCGCGATAAGCCCACGATGGAAAGCATGATGATCTGGATGCTCGTCGCTCAGATCCTCATCGCCAAGTACGGAACCTTCATCTTCGTTAAGGGTTATGAAGGCAAAGGCATGATCGAAGGCATTCGCTTCGGAATCTACATGGGCCTTTTGACCACGGGCTATACGCTCATCCAATTCGTTACGACGCCGATCCCTGGCTCTTTGGCCTGGGCTTGGATCTGGACCGGAATGGTGCAATGGATCGTGGCCGGCATGATCGCGGCCTGCGTCTATAAGCGCTAAGCGTTTCTGGCACCTGCTCCCAGAACGGGGGCAGGTGCTATAATTCCAGAATGCACTTCACACTCATCGCCTTTCTCGCCTGCTTTAACGTCTTCGCTGGTGGTCATACGGCAATCCCTGGTCCCGCGAAAGACGCCGTCTATAAGCACCCCACAGCAAGCGCTCCGTTGCCCGTTCCTACTGAAGAGGAACTTGGGAATGCTGAAAAGTATGTCCAAGGCTTTGCCGACGGGAAGTACATCAACCGCGAAGAAGCGCAGAAAAGCATGTTGGAGCTAACCAAGAAGGTCCGCCACGCCGTCGAACCAGCGCTGGACAAAGGTACTAAATCTGGCGATGCGGAAGTGCGTTTTCGTAGCCGGGCTATCCTTACAGAGCTTCGCACCAAGGGAGAAGCCCCTTACGCCATCTCCGAATGCGGTTCCGAGCTAGATAAGGACGCAAAATGGGGATACTACGACCTCTATTGGATTCCCATCCGCGGAGAGCGAGACAAGTTCAAAGCAGTCGCGATGTGCATTAAGCTGCCACCCGATCCTAAGACGAGTTTCACACTAGCGAATGACAAAGCCACTGCCTTTAAACACCTTGCCGATGTGGAGGTTAAAGGCGTGGGGCAGGAAATTGATCTAGGGACCGTGACGCGCGAGCAAATCATGAACCTGTCGGTGATTGCGATTACGCCTAGTGGGGATAAGAAGCCGTTTTTTGATCAAGTGCATTCGGAGACCACTTTCGCGGCGACCCAGCCAGCACCGGTCGCCGAGTGGGACCGCTAAAAAACCCGGCCGCTCAGTGCGGGGTGCCTTCTAC
>JAIEOG010000387.1 GCA_019750655.1 bacterium | reverse complement strand
GGACATGTTCAACGACATCCAGGATCCGCCGCGGGTGACTCGGGGTTACTGCACCGACGACGTAAAGGTTTACACAGCCGACGAAGTCCTTGGGCTGGCGATGAGCCTCCCCCGCGGAGAATTGGAAGTCGTTCTGCCGCGCGGGTTAAACTCGTGCGCTAGCCGCGGTCTACTGGAGCGTATTCGGCAAAGCCCGGCCGGACACATTTGCCCGCCGATTTCGCCCGACTATACTCTGGCCTTTCTGCAATTGGCATTTACCGACAAACTACTCAATATTCTCGACTGCCTTACCGTCTATGGCAGCTGCCAGCATAGTTTCGGCAGAAAGTTCATCATGAAACAGAGCAAGGACGAAACAGCACCAAACTTCGCGGTGGAGCAAAAAGACATTGTGGAACACGTGCCCCTCAAAGTCGTCCTCACCACGACGGGCATGTTTAACGACTTTGAGCGCATCAAAAAGAAGGTGGGCGGCCGCCTTAACCGGTTTTCTGCCGTCCCCGTCCATTTTTGGATGGAGTGCTGGCGAGATCTCGATCTCGCAGAGTCTTTAGGTGTTCCTATGGCCGAGGAAAAAGCCCTCTGGAAGGCCACTCTGGAACAGCAGCCGCAAGAGGTCCAAAGAGCGGTGACGGCCCAGCAGCGTAGAGTGGTGAGCCCTCTGGAAACACTGCGCGGGCTTGGCCGTGGGTTAGGGTTGCAAGGGGCCTGGCATGCAACAAAGCGCAGCTTTGGTTGGAGACCCCCGACAGATGAGGGGGGAAGCATTTTACCGCCTGTATTCGCCAGTCCCGAGGATTACGTCGCTTGGGAGACGGGGTTATTGAAAACATAAATGTCACGACGGTGAGCGTTAGGGCAGCTTTGCCGATAAAGGGTTTTCTTTAGATTAAGTACAGTCGACAGAGTTATAATGAGGGCGTGGGGTAGTTTCTTATTCCCACATCTCTAATTCGAAAACACAGCTTGAGGAGGTTCAGTTCGAATGAACAAGAAGGATCTGCCACAGGTCTACTCACTCCTACCTCTAAGAGACATCATTGTCTTCCCCCATATGGTCGTGCCGCTCTTTGTCGGCCGCGAAAAATCGATCCGCGCATTGGAAGAAGCTATGTCCAATCGCAAACAGATCGTGCTCGCTGCTCAGCGCCGCGCCCAGAACAACAACCCGGAAGAAAAAGACATTTTCTCCATTGGCACTCTAGCCAATATCATCCAGTTGCTCCGCTTGCCGGACGGCACCTTAAAGGTGTTGGTCGAAGGCGTGCAGCGCGTGCGCATTTTGCGCTACCTGGAAAAGGATTCTATTTTCCGCGTCGAAGGCGAGCCCCTCGATGAGGAAGTTAGCTCCCAAGTGGAAGCGGAAGCATTTGTCCGCAGCCTCAAAGGTGCTTTCGAAGCTTACGTAAAGCTCAATAAGAAGATTCCGCCAGAACTACTCATGTCGGTGCTCTCTATCGAAGATCCTTCGAAGCTCTCCGATACAGTCGTCCCGCACTTGAATGTGAAGGTGGAAGACAAGCAGAAGCTTCTGGAGATGACGGATTCCTGCTCTCGCCTGGAGCAGCTCTACGGCTTGATTGAGGGCGAAATCGAAATCCTCCAAGTCGAAAAGAAGATCCGCACCCGCGTTAAGAAGCAGATGGAGCGGTCGCAAAAAGAGTACTACCTGAATGAGCAGATGCAGGCCATTCAGAAGGAACTTGGCGAACGCGATGAGTTCAAGAGCGAGATCCAAGAGCTCGAAAAACTCATGAAGCGCAAGCGGCTGCCGGAAGAAGCAGCCCGCAAAGCCAAAGCGGAAATCAAAAAGCTTAAGATGATGTCGCCCATGTCGGCAGAAGCCACTGTGGTGCGTAATTATCTAGACTGGTTCTTGAGCATTCCGTGGAACGAAAAAACGGAAGATAAGATCGACGTCGAAATCGCCGAAAACGTGCTCGACGAAGATCATTACGGTCTAAAAACCGTAAAAGAGCGCATCTTGGAACACTTGGCTGTGCAAAGCCTCGTGGACCGGGTGCAGGGCCCGATCCTTTGCTTGGTCGGCCCTCCCGGCGTGGGGAAAACCTCGCTGGCCCGCTCTATCTCGCGTTCCATCAGCCGCAGTTTCGTGAAGATCGCTCTCGGCGGCGTCCGGGACGAAGCCGAAATCCGTGGCCACCGCCGTACGTACATCGGCGCGCTTCCTGGAAAGCTGATTCAGGGGATGAAAAAAGCCGGGACCATTAACCCGGTTATCTTGCTCGATGAAATCGACAAGATGAGCACCGATTTCCGCGGAGATCCCAGCTCGGCCCTCTTGGAAGTTCTGGATCCGGAGCAGAATAAGTATTTCTCGGATCATTACCTCGAAGTGGAATACGACCTCTCGCAGGTCATGTTCATCACAACGGCGAACTCGCAGCACACCATCCCGTGGGCGCTGCTCGATCGCTTGGAAGTGATTAACCTCTCGGGTTACACGGAAGAGGAAAAGATCCAAATCTGCGTCCGCCACTTGATTCCAAAAGTGACGGCAGCCAACGGCTTGGATCCCAACAAGATCGTATTCCCCAACCCGACAATCGAGCAGGTTATCCGCCACTACACACGCGAAGCGGGTGTGCGTAGCCTCGAGCGCGTGTTGGCTTCGGTCTGCCGTAAGCTCGCTCGCCAGTGGGCAAAGAAAGACTCAAACCGGGAGAAGGTTGTCCTTAGCCCGAAGAAACTCGTCGAGCTTCTTGGACCGCACAAGTACCGGTTCCAAAAGGTCGAAGAGAATTCCGAAATCGGTCTTTGCAACGGCTTGGCGTTTACCGAGTCCGGCGGCGACATGCTCACGATCGAAGTGTTGCAGATGCCGGGTAAGGGGAGCCTCCGGGTCACCGGGAAGCTGGGCGATGTGATGCAAGAATCCGCGCAAGCGGCCATGAGCTATGTGCGTTCTCGCGCGAAGCTCTTGGGTCTAGCGCCCGACTTCTACCAAAACATTGATCTCCACATCCACGTGCCGGAAGGCGCGATTCCTAAGGACGGCCCGAGCGCCGGGATCACTATGGCAACAGCCTTAGTGAGCACGCTCACGGGTAAGCCAGTCAGCCGCGAAGTCGCGATGACGGGCGAAATCACGCTCCGTGGGAATGTGCTTCCGATTGGTGGCCTGAAAGAAAAAATCTTCGCCGCTCACCGCGGTGGGATCAAGACGGTCATTATCCCGCACGAGAACGTGAAGGACTTGGAAGACATCCCAAAAAACATCTTGAAGAACATCAAGGTGGTGGATGTTACCCATATGGATCAAGTGTTGCGGCACGCACTCGTGGCCGAGCAGGTTTTCCAGGGCCCCACGCCGGAAACGGCAGGCCAGGAAACACCGGCAGCTTTGCCCGAGAACGAGACAAAGCCGAATCCGATCCACCCGCACTAATCCAGAACGGAGAATAGATTTTGAGCCCTTGAGTGCAAAGCACTCAGGGGCTTTTTCTTTTTAGAGAGCCGGAATGGAATGTTTGTCTTGAGGCGCCAGATCCGCGAAAGCAATATGCGTCGCTTGGGGGTCGCGGATTTCGAGCTCTTTCTCATGGATCACCACGCGGCTTGGTAGCGGATCGGGGTGTGGGACTGCAGCGGAAGCAATCTTGAGGTCTTCATCCAACAAGTAGTGGGTCGCTAGGTCATCGGAAGTGAACGCTGTTACCAAGAGCAACGAACGCCCTTTCACGATCACAGTGTCTGCGTAGTAGTCCATTTCACTGCCCACGATGGCCTTGCGAGCAGGCGATGGGATTTCGGCAAACTCGCCTTTGGAATTCACGACCACCAAAACCGGCTTTTCCGCGTTCGGCCGTTGCAGCTCCAAAGCAATAACTTGGCTGGGCCGCTTCGACCAGGAAATCGCCCAGGTAACCAAGGCGCGCAGGGCGACTTTGATGCCTACCGGGCCCGTTTCGTAAGACTGTTTGGTCCAGTTGGGGTAAGCGCCTGAAACGTCGGGCTGGGTCTTAATCTGGGCCTCGTCCCAGAGGGCTAGCTGTTCACCGTCTTGGAAGAGCAGCTGGTTGCGGTCCCCGCGCAGGATGCGGCGGCCTTCTCCGAAGTCATAAACCACGGTAGTTTTCGCATAAATCTGAGTACTTACGACCAGCGCGAGAGCGGTAATGAGGGTTTTCATCACGCAGGGAAGTACCACTTTCCCGGGCGTGCAGCAACCCGTGTATTCTGAAAGAATACGAAAAAAGCTATTATTTCAATGGTTTATATTTAGATGGGTATTGACGCATCGCAGGCAAAGGCGTAGTCTTAAAACTGTCTCCTTAGACACCTTCTACTAAGCCTCTACGGGCTAGGGCTCTTCTCAAAGACCCAGTCCTCCCAATCTCAGCACTCGATTCCAATGCATCCAATCCTATTGGGGGATAAAACCAT
>JAIEOG010000279.1 GCA_019750655.1 bacterium | reverse complement strand
TCTTGGCGTCTTTAAGCGCCAAGCGCATGCAACGGGCCGCACCCTCGCCTTCCGGCGCGGGCTGCGTAAGGTGGTAGGCGTCGGCATTGAGGCCATAGCCCACAATCTCAGCAAGAATTTTCGCGCCGCGCTTTTTCGCGTGCTCCCATTCTTCGAGAATCAAAACGGCAGCACCCTCACCCATCACAAAACCATCGCGGCCTTCATCGAAAGGCCGGGAAGCACGCTCGGGTTCATCATTGCGCTGCGAGAGCGCACGCATCGCGCAGAAACCGCCGATGCCGAGTTCGCAAATCGTCGCTTCCGCGCCGCCTGCGACCATCACATCTACGTCACCGCGTTGGATGAGACGGAAAGACTCACCAATTGAATGGGCGCTAGAGGAACAAGCCGTGGTCACGCATGTGTTCGGGCCTTTGAGGCCGTACTTCATGGAGATCTGGCCAGCGGCCAGATTGCTAATCACCATTGGGATGAAGAACGGGCTGATACGCCGCGGGCCTTTTTCCAAGACCTCTTTGTGTTCGGACTGAATGACTAAAAGGCCACCCAGTCCCACACCGACGCTCGTGCCACAACGCTCGAGATTTTCTTGCGTAAGATCCAACCCCGAAGACTGCAAACCTTCCGCCGCGGCAATGAGCGCAAACTGGATGAAGCGATCCATCCGTTTGAGCTCTTTGACGTTGAAATAGGCTTCGGGTTTGTAGTCGGAGATTTCTCCGGCAATCTGTGAGCTATAGCCCGTGGTATCAAAAAGCGTGATCCGGCGAATACCGGAACGCCCATGCATCAGCGAATCCCAGTTTTCGGGAGCCGTTTTACCAATCGGGGTGAACGCCCCCAGACCTGTGACTGCGACGCGCTTCATCCTAAGAGGGCTCTTAGTTTACTTTGGCTTTGATGTAGTTGACGACGTCGTTGACGGTCTTGATCTTTTCAGCGTCTTCGTCAGGAATTTCCAAATCGAATTCTTCTTCCATCGTCATCACCAATTCGACGATGTCCAAGGAGTCCGCACCCAAATCATCAATAAAGGACGCTTCCGGCGTCACGGTTTCGTTGTCGACGCCAAGTTGCTCGACAATGATATTCTTCACTTTTTCTTCGACCGTCATCAGAGTATTCCCTCCAGCTGATAAAAGTATCCGGGGAGCCTAGCAGGCAACTCTGGGGTAAGCAAGCGGGAGAGAATGGAAAGCTTTCAAGAACTTGAAGAAACCATCGCGCACTGCCGCCGGTGCCCGCGGTTAGTGCCTTACCGCGAAGAGATCGCGCGCGTGAAAAAGCGCCAGTTCCACGATGAACTCTATTGGGGCAAACCGGTCCCAGGCTTTGGCGATCCGAAAGCGCGTCTTTGGATCGTGGGGCTCGCGCCCGCGGCCCATGGCGGAAACCGAACAGGGCGCATGTTCACTGGAGATAGTAGCGGGGATTGGCTCTACGAAGCTTTGCACCGTTATGGTTTTGCGAACCAACCAACCTCCGTAAACAAAAACGACGGGCTGAAACTCCGCGGTGCTTTTATCGGTGCTGCAGCGCGCTGCGCACCACCCGACAACAAGCCGACCCCCGATGAACTAAGGACCTGCAGCCGTTTCTTAGACGCGGAATTTCAGCTGCTGCGTTCGCGGCGCCTCATCTTGGCACTCGGAGCAATCGCTTTCCAGGCGGTGTACCGGTGCTTGCAAAGAAACGCCGAAGTGCCGCCGTCGCCACCGAAGTTCGCGCACCTTGCGGAATTTGAATGGGGAAAAGAACGGATCTTGTGCTCCTACCACCCAAGCCGTCAAAACACGCAAACGGGCCGGCTAACGCGGGAGATGTGGCACCAGGTTTTTGAACGCGCGCGGGAAATTACCGGCGGCGCTGGTAAATGAGGTAGAGCTCATCGCCGACCCGGCGGCAGCTAGAGAGTTTCAGGCCCAGAACTTGGGAAGGCGAGAACCCTTCGCCATCGACCATTGTAGGAGCTCCGGCGCCGCCCACTATCTTGGGCGTGATAGTGACGTGGTATTCATCGATCGCATTCTTGCGCGCGAACTCCCACATAATACCGCCGCCCCCTTCTACTAAGAGGTTGCGAATGCCGCGATCTGCGCAAGCGCGCAGGATTTGGTGCGCAATGGATAGGGGGCCTTTACGCAAAACTACAATTTCCGCCAGGGCGCTGAACTTTTTTACGAGTGCCGCGGGCGCGGCGGGGCTCACAAAAATCAGGCGACGGACTTTGGGGCTTTGAAAAAACGGCAAGCGGTGCGAAAGCCCTTCAAGGCGCGAGCTTACCAGTACATTCCAAGGCTGCGTCTTCGCCCCCTGAGTGAGCAATGGCTTCTTAAACGATCGCAAGGTGGAAGCGCCGAGCAAAACAGCATCGGCACGGCGGCGCAGCCGCTGCATTTGGCGGCGATCTTCTGGCGTGCCGAGATAGAAATGCCCTCGGTCTTCAGTGGCTATTTTGCCGTCTATACTCGACGCTAGATTGGAGAAGACAAAGACTTTCTTCACAGCTTCACTTTAGAGCGTTTCATATGCTCTAAATAAGCCAAGAGATTGTCGATGTCAGCTTCGGAAAGCATCGGGAACGGCGGCATCTTGGATTTGTAGCGGAACGAAGTCGCATCGCGGATGAAGGCTTTCAAAGTATCGCGGTTCCAGTACTCCGTCACATTCTTCGGAGCATTTAACTCAGGGCCGATGTCTCCCCCTTCGAGATTAATGGAATGGCATTTCAAGCATTGGCTTTTGAAAACGGCAAACCCCTTACCCACCGCCGTATCCGCCTTCACACCTTGTGGGTAAAGCTTCGGGTATTTTTTCTGAAAATCTACCAGCTCGATGCGCGCGAGCTGGTAGGGCCACGGAACTTCGTGCGCCAAGGCCTTGCCCTCCGCCCAGACGACGTACCAAGGCGCGGGGGAAACCATCGCTTTGCCTTGCGCGACTTTTTCAAACTGGCCCGGCTTGCCGCCGGTTTCTTGGAAGACCACATACGCCTTGTGTTTTTCTAAGGCCGCGTAGGGCGCGGTGGGGGCGTAACCATCCAACGCTGTGAAAACGAGTTCGTCACCGCCCTGCCCCGCTTTGAGCCCTGCCAAAGCTAGAACTTTAGAAAGATCAAAACCGTCATAGCTCTTGGCCTTTTTGTAGACCGGATCGTCGATGGCGATCTTTTCTACCGGAAGCTGCTTTTGGAGGCTTTGCAGTGTGAAGGAGGTGTCTTTTCCACCGACAGAGAGAGTCAACGTTTCTGCCTGAGCAGTGAGAGCGAAACCGAAAAGCGCTAAGAATAAACGGCAAATGGCCACAAAAGCCTCCTCTAGATGCCGCGTCTTACACGAAATATTTTAGAAAAGCATCCCGCGGGTGAAAGCGACCTGGTCGCTTCCTTTGGGGCGGATGGCTTCGAGATACCACTGGCCATCGACTCGGAGCATTTCTACTTCTCGCTCGGAGATCTCTTGAGTGATGTCTTGGCCCTGAGGGTTCTCGACTTCGACTTTGTAATGGACTCGGCCAAGATTGCCGTCGGATTTCACGTCCATCACGGTGAGGCTCTTGATCTTGAGGGGTTGGTTCACATAAGAAATCAAAAACGCATCGTCGCTCACCGCATCGAAAGCCTTACGCATCCGGCCCTGGCAGAGGGCTGCGAGCTTTTGGCGATCCTCGACCGCTTTCACAGCGGCACTGAGCTGGATGAACTGGCGGACCACTTCATCGGGAGCCGCAGCTGGCACAACCACGGCCGGCTTCTTCGTGCAGGAGATGAGCAGCAACAAAACCCATAGGATTTTCTTCATGGTGCGAATGCCCCCGGTAAAGCCCAGTATAACATGAGGGACTTCCAAGGGTTATGCCGCACCATGCTTTTTCCTAATGCTCCGCGTTATGCCGGCCGATACGCAGGGTAACGACGGAGGTTGTCCCATGGAAAAGAAGACGAGCGCCAAAAAAGCCCCTGCGAAAAAAACAGTGGCAGCGCCCAAGAAAAAGAAACTCGAAACGGCTGCCAAGGCGCCTCGCGCGGCTAAGAAGACAGCCCCGCGTGCTCGCATGGCCGGCAAAAGCTGCCAGGTGAAGAGCTGCAAACGCGCTTACCGCGCCAAAGGGTACTGCAAGCCGCACTACCGCCAATGGCGTCACGGTAAATTCAGCAAAGCGCGCTACACGTCGTGCAAAGATTACGGTTGCCACAAACCGATGGCGATGAACCGCCACGGGTATTGTGAAGACCACTACCAAAGCTTCTACGTCAAAGGAATGGAACCGACGCACGCGCCGGTCGCGGCTCCTGCGAAGGAAGCCAAGACGGACAAAGCCGCCGAAACGGCCGCTTAATCCAATCCAGATTCCAAATGGGGCCACCCGCGATACTCGCAGGGTGGC
>JAIEOG010000275.1 GCA_019750655.1 bacterium | reverse complement strand
CACGAGCTTTTCATGGATACCGGCGTTGGCCGCCGGGCTTATTCGATCATTGAGCAAGGTCAAATCGACCGCATGATCAACGTAAAGCCCGAAGAACGCCGCTACCTCTTTGAGGAAGTCGCCGGCATCACCAAATACAAGGCCAAGCGCAAAGAGGCCGAGAAAAAACTCGATCAAACGCGCCAAAACCTGCTCCGCCTCCAAGACATCGTCGTGGAGCTCGAAAAGCAGATCCGCAGCCTGAAAATCCAGGCTACGCGCGCCCGCAAATACAAAGAATTGAAAGGCGAGTTGGAAGCTGCCGACCTGTTCCTGTTAGGCCGCGACCTCTATGAGCAGACGACCGCCCAAGTCACCTTAAAGGGTAAAGTCGATGAACTGCAGCTGGTGCGGGCTGAAGCCGACGCGAACTTCGCCCAGTCCGACGCCCACGCGACCGAATTGGAAATCACCCGCATTGATTTGGAAAAGAAGCTCCAAGCGCTATCGGATCGCGAACGCACGCTTTCGCTCCTTGTCCAAAAGCTGGAAAGCGAATCGGAGCTCCTAGAAGAGCGTCGTAAGCACCTGCAAGCGAGCCAAGATCAAACGCAAGAGGAAGAGCAAGAGCTCCAAACCAAGATTGCTGAAAACCAAGCCGCGCACCACGAACTCGCCAAGGAATTGGCTGGTGTGGAGGAGGCCATCGGTGGCCGTCTCGAGACCGAAATCCAAGATCTCGAGCTCCAGCTGCGCCAGCACCAAGACTTGGTGACGCAGCGCCAGCGCGAGCGCACGGGCCTTTTGGCCCGCCGGTCTTCCTTGGCCGAACGTCGGGTCGAGCTCCAGAACCAGTGCCAGTTTGCGGAATCCCGCGAAAGAGAGTGCCAAGCCAAACAAGCCGAAATCAATGAAAAGCTTACTGCGGCCGTCGTCGATATCGATGCCCGTAAGGCCCGTATTGGCGACGCCGATACGCAAGTGGCAGACAACAGCACCCGCACTCAAGTGGCAGGCGAAGAAGCCACCCGCGTGCGTTCCGAGTGTTCTACGCTTTCACATGAGCTTTCCGCTTTGGAAGAAACGATCTTTGCCGAGCGTGAAAAGTTCCACGCGGAGCGTTCTCGCTTACGTTCTCTAGAAGAACTGCAGGAGAATCTCGAAGGCTATTCGCCGACAGCGCGGGAAATCTTGCAAAAGGTCGGCACCGGGGGCGCCGCGACGCCTTTTGCCGAAACGTTTACGCCCGATTCTACCGTCGAAGAGCATCTTGAGGCCCTACTAGGCAGCGAGATGAACACGCTCGTTGTGCCAACGGCCGAAGAAGCCGAACGCCTGGCTCGTCTAATCCAAACCGATGGTTTGGAGCGCGTCCGCGTAGTGGCTTTGGAGGAGCTCGTGGCTCCGACGCTGACCGATACGAGCTACCAGGGCGCAGTGCCTCTAGAGACCTTGCTGAAAATCCAGCCCGGCTACGAAGCCGTGGTTCGGTGGCGTTTGGGCAATGTCCAGGTTTGTGAGTCTTTCGATGCACTCTTTACGCTGCGCCAGCAGTACCCGGGCGTGACGTTTCTCGCGCGCGATACGAAAGCCGTGGCGCATGGCGACCGTTCGCTTTCGAGCGGGAACCCGCCCACGAAAGTCGGGGTGTTTGCCCGCCGCCGTGAAATCGAAGCTTTGGTCGAAACGTCTCTGAAGCTTGAGCAAAGCGTTGCGGCTTTGGAAACAAACCGCCAAGAGCTCATGCATCGCCTCGAAGAGAGCGAAAAGCTACAGGGCGAATGCAAAGAGAAGCTCTCTTCGCTGCATATCGAAGCCGTGGAGTTGCGCAAAGAGCGCGAGCGTCTACAGCACGAGTTGAACCGTGCGGATCGCGATTACTCTGACTTGTTGCAAGACTCCCAGCGCAACGTCGACAAGCTCGAAGCTGCAGGCGCCCAGCGCGAAGCCGCTGCGAAAGAACTCCATGGCGTCACGGAGCAAGAAGCTGGCGTTGCGAAGGATCAGGAAGAAGTCGAAACGTTCCTTTCGGGTTCGACAGAACGCTACGAAGCGATTTCCGCAGAAGTCCAAGAGCGCCGCGTGGAGCTCTCGCGGTTAGACGAAAAGAAAAAGGCTTTGGAGGAACGCGTCCGCCGCGTTTCGGATGACTTACACGAAGCCCAGCGCCGTATGGCCCGCCTGCAAGAACAGCGCGAGCAAGACGAGTTGGAGCTCGCCGAAATCGACGAGAAGGCCCAAGCCGGTGTGGAGCAACGCGCGCAAAGCAGCGAAGAGCTCAATTCCGTGCGGGTCGATTCTTCGGACACGAAAAACGCTTTCAACGACGCCTGCGATACTTTGCAGCGTCTGCGCGTGGCCTTGACGGAGCTGCAAAGCCGGAGAGATTCGGTTGCTAAGCTGATGCAGGAAACGGAAATCGCCTTGGCCCAATCCGCTTCCAAGTTGCAGCAGCTGCAAAGTGTCGCGGAAGAGCGCTACCAATCCTTGCCGACAGCGCTGGACGAAACAGCGCTTATCGACCTGGAAAAACTCCCGCTCTTTGCCGAAGGCTTAGACCTCGCTTGGGATACATTGAACGGCTATGACCGCGAAAAGCTGCTGGCCGAGCACTTGAAAGCCTTGCGCGATAAAGTGGGCCGCTATGGGGAAGTGAACCTCACGGCGATTCAGGAATACGACGAAGTCGAAAAACGCTACGGCTTCTTGATGGAGCAAAAAACGGATTTAGAAACCTCCATCCAGATCCTCGAAGAAGCGATCCAAAAGATCGATCATTCGACGATTTCGCGCTTCACCGACACCTTCGAAGCTGTCCGCAAGAAGTTCAACGAGATCTTCCCGATCTTGTTCAACGGCGGAAAGGCAGAGCTAATTCTCACGAACCCCGAGAACATTCTCGAGGCGGGTGTGGACATCATGGTCCAGCCCCCGGGCAAACGCCTCCAAAGCATTTCGCTGCTCTCGGGCGGCGAAAAGGCTCTGACGGCAGTGAGCTTGGTGCTCGCGATCTTCGCACGCAAGCCAAGCCCCTTCTGCTTACTCGACGAGGTCGATGCACCGCTCGACGACGCAAACGTCAGCCGCTTCAACACGGTCGTTCGCAAGATGGCCGAGAAAACGCAGTTCATCGTCATCACGCATAACAAGAAGACGATGGAAATCGCAGAAGCACTCTACGGCGTCACAATGGAGCGCGCCGGTATTAGCAAAATGGCGAGCGTTCGCCTGCAATAATCTTAGCTAGGCTTTTTGGACGATTAGTTCGTAACAAGGTAAGCCGACGGAGAGGAAGTTCTTTTCGAACGTCGTGCGAGGCCCTTCGAACTTGTCCATGTCGTTGTAGGAATTCGGTGCGATTTCTCCGTGCACCAAAACTTTGAGTCCATGGACCTGCTCACAAATCCAGCGCGCTTCATCGATGTAAAACTTCTGATCCGATGTCCAGATAATCAAGCCTCCCGTCTGCAGCACGCGCACTAGGTGCGGCATGATGGGGTGCAGGTACCAGCGGTTCTTGCGCTGGGAGTTTTTTGGCCAGGGGCAGGGGTACATGATGTACACCCGCTCCGCGCGCTCCGAAGGGACATCTCGAATCACTGCTGGAATCGCATTGCCGCGGAAGCCGAGTAAATTAGGGGCTTGCGTGCGCTGGACTTTATCCACCATGCGCGTCGCGCGGACCTTGGCGCGTTCAATCGCGATCAATAACTTCTCGGGGTAAAGGCGCGCCATTTTGGCGAAGAATGTTCCGCTACCCGAGCCGATTTCCAGCCAGAGAGGTTCGGGGCGTGTGAAGATTTCAGGCGCCAACACGCGCTTCATGGCCGTCTGTTCAAAGCGTGCGCCATCCTTAGGCGATTTGCGCTTTAAGTCCCATTGCAACCGCGTGGGGTTGGCCGTGGGCGTGTAAGCCATGTTTTCGAAGTAGGGCATTGGGCCTTAGGCCGGAGGCGGCTCAAAACAGCGGCGGCAGCGGGCTTCGTAAAATTCACCTGCACCCACCAGCACCTGATCGCGCTCTTCGGTCTTTTCCTCCATCCGTTGACTACGGCTGGCAGGGTTACCACAAGAAGTGCAAATCGCCGACATTTTCGTAACCATTTCGGCCGTTGCCATCAAGAGCGGCATGGGGCCGAAGGGCAAGCCCCGGTAATCCAGGTCTAAGCCCGCCACGATCACGCGCAGCCCGCGGTTCGCAAGCCGGTGGCAGATTTCTACGATCATGGGTTTGAAAAACTGGGCTTCATCGATAGCGACAATGCGGGTGTTGTCTTCGAGGTGCGAAAGAATTTCTTCGGGATTCGAAATCACCCGGGCTTCAATACGCAGTTCCGAATGGCTCGCAACCTGGTCGGTCGCAAACCGATCGTCGATGGTGGGTTTGA
>JAIEOG010000453.1 GCA_019750655.1 bacterium | reverse complement strand
CGCTGGCGGCACGGGTGGCGGTGAGCGTCCGGAGCGCAGCGAGCGTCCGGAGCGTTCGGAACGCCCTGAGCGTTCGGAACGTCCCGAGCGCGCAGAACGCAGTGAGCGTCCTGAACGCACGGAGCGGGTAGAAGCGTCTGAAGAAAAGACGACTGCAGCACCTGCCGTGGAATCCGACGAGGAAGAAGATAATTTTGGCAACCGATCGGACGGCCCTGGCCGTAGCGAGCGCCCCCAACGGGATCGCTTTGAAGGACGCGATCGTGGCGAGCGCAGTGCGCGCCCAGAACGTGGATTTGATCGCGGAGATCGCGATCACGATCGCGGAGACCGGGATCGTGGTGGCCGTTCGGGTGGCGACCGAGATCGAGGCGGCCGCTTCGGCGGACGCGATCGGGAAGGCCGCGAAGGTAGCCGTGAGCCGCGTGAAACGCGCGAACCGCGTGAAATGCGCGAGCCCCGAGGTGATCGGGAGCCGCGTGGCGACCGAGATCGCGGTGGACGCGATCGTGGTTTCGACCGTGGTCCGGAAGAACGTTTTGATCGTTCGGCGCGTTCAGAAGGTGGCTTTGACCGTGCCCCAAGCCGCGGAGACCGTGGCGGTCGGGATCGCGATCGGGGCGAACGCCCAGATCGTGGCAACGAGCGTCCAGAGCGCGGTAATGAGCGCGGCGCCGATCGGGGGGCTCGTAGCTCTTCGTCGGATCACCGCAGCAGCTCTTCGCGCGGTGGCCGTAGTGGTGGCCCCTCTCGCGGAGGCCGCAGCAGCGGTGGCCGTGGGCGTGACGACGAAAGTGGCGGGGGCGGCTCCGCTCCTCGAGGTGGCCGTATGGGCAGCCGGTTCGGGCGTGTAGAACGCGCGGACCTGGAAGGCCGTAAGGACCTCCGCTTCGATCGTGATGAAGAACGCCTGCCGGATTTCGAAGCAGGGCGCCGCTTCTTTGACGAAGACGAATAAAAAGTAGAAAATAATCGCTTAATGAAAAAATCAGCAGCGGCACCCGAGAGTCACTACCATAAAGTCGTTTTAGACAATGGAGTGACCGTGGTGGCCGAACGGCACCCCCACGTCCGAAGCGTCTCCATAGGCGTTTGGGTGAAAACGGGGAGCGTGCAGGAGTCGGCCTCTACGAACGGGATCAGCCACTTCATTGAGCATATGGTTTTCAAGGGGACCGAAAAACGGTCTCCCTTGGAAATCGCAACCGTCCTTGAGTCCTTAGGGGGCGATCTCAACGCCTTCACAGATCGTGAACTGACGTGTTTTCACGCCACCGCACTCTCCGAACACCTAGAACAGGCACTAGACGTTCTGAGCGACCTAGTATTGCGGCCTCTTTTCCCTCGCGGGCAGATCGATCGCGAGCGGAAAGTCGTTCTGCAAGAAATGTCGATGGTCGAGGATTCTCCCGACGAGTGGATCGGCGATCTTTTCTTCGCGACCGTTTGGAAAAACCAGCCCTTGGGCCGGCCAATCATCGGCACGCGCAAGAATATCCAATCTCTTTCTCGGGCACAGATTCTTTCGTTCTTTAAGGAATACTACCGTCCCGAAAACATCGTTATCAGCGTTGCGGGGGATGTGGACTTTGCAGAACTCACCGAGAAATGCGCAAAGTACTTCTCCTTCCCAGCGCAGCAGAAAATGCTGCCCTTGCAGCGGCCTAAATCCATCTACAAAGGCCGCCACCGCAATGTAAGCAATGATTCTGAACAGCTGCACTTGTTACTGGGGTTTGAAGGCTTGGCTTTCAATGACCCTTATCGCTTTGATGGCTTGATCTTGAGTTTCTTCTTGGGCGGCGGAATGAGTAGCCGCTTGTTCCAGGAAATCCGCGAAGTCGCGGCTCTCGCTTACTCTGTTGATTGTGACTGCGTACCGTTCATGGATACGGGGCTTTTCACTTTCTCCGTCGGCATGGCGCCGAAATCGCTCAAAGAGTGCATGAAGATCCTCACACGCGAAGTGGAGAACCTAAAGAAGCAGCCATTGACCGAAAAAGATCTCGGCATCGTCAAGGGCCAGCTGAAAGGGACGATTTTGCTTTCTTCCGATCAAATGGAAGTCCGGCAGGAGTCTCTCGGCCGCAATGAGCTTGTTTTTGGGCGCTATATCCCCGTCGAAGAGGTGATTGGGGAGATCGAGCGCGTAACTCCCGAGCGTATCCAGGCTTTGGCGCAGCGTCTTTTTGTGCCAGAAAAAGAAGCCGTGGTGACCTTGGGGCCCGAGCGTTCTAAAGTCTACCGGCCAAGCCTTTTCTAGGGAGTGCTTATGTCGAAAGTTCCTGTCCGTTTCTGCCGCCAGCATGCATCCGCCCAAGTGCCCGTTTATATGTCTGAGGGAGCCGCGGGTTGCGATGTCTTTGCTTGCGTAGAGGCGCCGATCACGATTGCTCCCGGGGCGCGCTACGCGATCCCGACGGGGCTGAGTGTGGAAATCCCTTCAGGGTATGAAATCCAAGTGCGCCCCCGCAGCGGGTTGGCTTTGAAAAAAGGCCTAACCGTCGTGAATGCACCTGGGACGATCGATAGCGATTACCGCGGTGAAGTGAAAATTCTCGTCATCAACCTAGGGCAAGAGCCTGTGGAAGTGGTGCACGGCGATCGTGTGGCGCAGTTTGTGGTGCAGCGAGTCGAGCAAATCGAATGGATCGCACAAGAAGCACTTTCGGAAACAGCTCGTGGAGTCGGTGGCTTTGGCAGCACCGGCGTTACGCAAGCGCAACCTACCTAGCCAGTGCTTGGCGTTTGAAGAAAATATCTCGGATAACGATTTTCGGAAACTCGTTGCGGTAGCGCGACAGAATACCGTTTTTTAATAGGCTTAGCTGCTGCATCCAAATGCCGTCTTGGACATGGACGGTGAGGGTGCCATTGCGCAAGCGAATCGCCTTAGAGACCCGCGCCGCCGCTTCGCCGACGTAGCCAGGCCAGGCTTCTAGCGCCTTGTTCTCTTCAATCTGGCGCAAAAATTCAGGGTCTTTTTTAAAAAAGACGGAGAGGAGCTCGGCAAACGGGGCAAGCCCAGCTTCCCCCAACCGGCGCCGCTTCGTGGTGGCTTGTTGCCGATCTCGGCGGCGCTTGTTCTGCAGCTCGATGAGTTCTTGCTGTTGTTTCTTATCCAGGCGTCGCTCCTATGAAAACGATAACGAGGGGGGCTGGGCTTGTCACTGAAAGTCCCGATCATGCGTCTCTTAGGCATCAGAGGCCGGGGAACATCTCAAAGATGCTCCGATAACGAGGCTGTCACTGGTTGTTTCGGACGAGGACGCACAAGTGAGGCAGCGGAGGCGTGCCCGTAGGGCACGTTGAGCAGTCGAACGCGGAGGACGAAGGCCGAAACAACCAGTGACAGACGCAGTCCGGAGCATCTTTGAGATGTTCCCCGTGGTCTTTGTAAGTTCCCTCCAACCCCCGAACCCGGATGGCACCGTCTTAAGCCGGCGCCATCCGGGTTTTTTTTGGAGTTAGGCCGTGTTAGAAAGATCCGGGGGATAGGCAAATGGATCGAAACTTAGCACTGGAATTTGTACGAGTTACGGAAGCGGCAGCTCTGGCGGTCGGCCCTTGGGTGGGGCGCGGCCAGGAAAAAGAGGCCGACCGGGCAGCAGTGGAATCGATGCGGCGGGCATTTGATTCCATTCGGTTCGACGGCACGATCGTCATCGGCGAAGGCGAGCGCGATGAAGCTCCGATGCTCTTCATCGGTGAAAAAGTAGGCAGCAAAGAAGGGCCGAAGATCGACATCGCCTGTGACCCCCTCGAAGGAACAACCATCACAGCCCTGGGCCGTAGCGAAGCGATTTCCGTAATCGCGGCTGCCGAAGAAGGTGGTTTCCTCCACGCTCCCGATACTTACATGGAAAAGCTGGCCGTGGGGCCCGATGCAGTGGGCGTGATTGATATTACTCGAGGCGCCACCTGGAACTTGCGCGAGATTGCGAAGAAGAAACAAAAACGCATAACGGATCTGATGGTCATTATCTTGGATCGGCCGCGCCACGAAGAATTAATCAAAGAAGTCCGCTCGACGGGTGCTCGCATCCGCTTGATTGGCGATGGCGATGTGTCTGCAGCTGTTGCCGTAGCACAAACCGATACAGGGCTCGATGTGCTCATGGGCTCAGGCGGCGCTCCCGAAGGCGTGATCGCGGCAGCGGCGATGCGGTGCCTGGGCGGCGAGATCCAGGGCAAGCTGCTTTTCCGAAATGAATCGGAACGCACCCGTGCACGTTCGATGGGAATCACGGATGAGAACCGCATTTACGGGTTGGAAGATCTCGCTCGTGGAAAAGTGATGTTCATCGCGACGGGAATCACCAATGGGAGTTATCTCAAAGGCGTGCGGTATTACGGTG
>JAIEOG010000011.1 GCA_019750655.1 bacterium | reverse complement strand
AACGGCACATTGCGCAAAACGCCTTGCGCCAGGGTGGCGGGCGCCAAAGTCCCCTCTTGGCAAAGCCGCAGCCCCAAAAGACGCTTGCCGATGCTTTGCCCCCAGCCATCCTGAAAAAGCAGATAGGTGCAGGTGAACACGACTGCTAGGGAATAGGAAAACCTGTAGCCCAGACTGAAAATCGAAGCCGCCACCAGGCAGTCCACCAGCCGAGCCACTACCCGATTTACCGATGAGGTGCTCCGCGTCACAACAAAAAGGGAGGTGGACATCGAGATTACTCCGCCGCGCTCCCTACATGGCTTGACTGCCCACGGGCGCGTCTCTTAAGTATGTTTATCGTAACGGAGGCATTCAATGGCAAGTGGTGTCAACAAAGTCATTCTCATCGGCCGGCTCGGTTCTGACCCGGAAGTCCGCTATACCAGCAACGGCGGCGCGGTGGCCAATTTCAATATGGCTACCAACGAGAGCTGGATGGATAAGAGCGGCCAGAAACAAGAGCGCACGGAATGGCACCGCATTGTCATCTGGGGAAAACTAGCAGAACTCTGCGGTCAGTACCTTTCCAAGGGCCGCCAAGCGTACGTCGAAGGGCGTCTGCAAACGCGTGATTGGGCGGATAAAGAAGGCGTGAAACGCTACACGACGGAAGTCGTCGCTCAAACCGTGCAGTTCTTAGGTGGTGGCGCGGGCGAGCGGACAAGCAGTTCGGACTTCGCTTCTTCGGCACCTCCGACGGATTTCGAACCTGCCCCGAGCTCTGGCAAAGGGATGACGGACGAAGAAGTCCCGTTCTAGGCGATTAAGCGCTCTGCCCGACGGGCAAATCCACAAGTCTTTGCGCAATCCCCTCGGCGAGCAACCAGCCCTTCGAGGTAAGGCGCAAGTGTGTCGGCGTCCGCTCGAGCAACCCTTGTTTTTCAAAGAAGGGGAGCTGCTGGGCTTGGGCCAGGTCATACCCATAGCGGGTGTGAAAAGCTTCTAACGGGATTCCCGCGCGGTTGCGCAACTCCAGGAATACCGATTCCAAAACGGTTTGGTTGGGCGTGATGGCTTCGAACTCGGGGCTCGGGAAAGACGCCGTTTTCAGGTACGTTTCCCAATGCGCGATCTGTTTGCGGTGGTGGGAGCGGCCGTTCCAGAAAAACCTGCTAGCGGCTGATGGGCCAAGCCCCAAGAAATCCCCGCCCTGCCAGTAAAGCTGGTTGTGGCGGCTTTCAAAGCCGGGCTGGCAGAAATTGGAAATCTCATAGGCCTCATAGCCCAATTCGGCGAGCCGACCGCGTCCCAGCTCATAAAGGTCGGCGGCCGTATCATCCGACGGCAAACCACCATACAGCTTATGGCCGGGTTTCAGAGTTAGGCTGTAAAAACTCGTGTGCTTGGGCTGGAGAGCCACGACAGACTCAATATCCGCCACCAGTTCCTGTGGCGTTTGGCCGGGTATGCCGAAAATCAGATCCAAGCTGTAATTTTCAAACCCGACGGCTCGTAGGCGTTTCACAGCTTGCTGAATAGACTCCGCAGATCCTAAACGCTCCAGAGTTTGGAGATGCCTCGCTTGAAAACTCTGAGCTCCCAAACTCACGCGGTTCACGGGCGTCTGTTCGCGCAGGCCAGCAGCAAAAGCTTCCGTGACGGTTTCCGGATTCGCCTCGAGGGTGATCTCCGCGTCCTCTTGCCAGCTAAAACTCTTTTTCAACCCTTCAAACACCCTCTGCAGATCGGGCAACGGCATCAGCGAAGGCGTTCCGCCGCCGAGAAAAATACTCGTGACAGGCTGGGAGTGGCCCTGGGCCTTCAACCACGCGGCCGCTTCGCCTGCTTCCCAAACGAGTTTGTCGGCGAGCGCCGCAAAATCCTCAGCGCGGTATTGCGTGCTCGAATAAAAATCGCAGTACGAACAGCGGTGCACGCAAAAGGGAATGTGGAGGTAAAGACCGAACATAAGCTTCGATACCATGTTTTCGGTTTTGACGGTGCCCGAAAAATAGGCGCTTTTCACACTCGAAACAATCGACATAATCCATAAATTCCAATAGTTAGTGGCGCAATTTGGGGGTCCCGATCTTGCACTAAAAAAGCGTATGCTCCCACGTTTAGTACTAGCCTGCTTGTTGGCCGCGACGGCCCTGCAAGTACATGCGGATGAAAAGGACAAACCGCGTGTGAACAAGCTTCAGTACATGTACGACTTTTTCTACCTGCCCTACTCCATTGATTTCCGAGTGGGGCGAGATGTTGAAACGGTGTTGCCGTACGTCGTCGATCCGCGCTCGCAACAGAGCCGCATGATCGAAGCCCACGAACTCGTCACCCTCGATGAGCAATGGAGCAAACAGCGTTCGGAGTGGAAGTCGAAATCCTTGCTGGAGTTCAACACGGTCGCTGTCGGCAAGAGCATCCGCATTAGCCAACGCTTGGCTTCTCACCGCGTACCCGTCACGCGCACGGCGATGGACACACTTTCCGTTTCCGACCGCATGGCACTCACAGACACTTTAAAAGGCAAAAGCCCCGCGGTCCTCGCCGCGTTCTACCAGCTGCGCTTTTTGAAATCGTTGATGTCGGGTAACGACGAGAAAAAGTTCAATTTCTTTATTGTCTCGGCCAGCTGGTGCGAAAGCAGCCGCGAATACCGCAATCTATTGGAAGCCTATTTCAAAAAATTCCCAGATTCGAAACTCGTTCTTCACTCGCTAATCGTGGATGATCCCAAACAGGAAATCTTCGATAGCCGCTTGATGAAAGAACTTTTCCCACACCCCAAGCGTTACACCCAAGAGACAGTCCCGCGCTTCCTGGCCCTGCAAATGGTCAATGGAACGCCGCAGATCTGGGAAGAAGGCGAAGCCCTCAAAGAACTCTACGACCGTTTCTACGCCAAACACCGCGGCTTCCTCGACGGCGAAGCCAAACTCTTCCAACGCTCCACCGCGAGCGAGCTTGACCCTAAAGCTTCTGCCAGCGCAAAATAGCGCGCGTGCTACCCGCAGTCCAAACACTGCTTTCTAAGGGAATCTACCTAGGCACTTCGAGCTGGAAATACCCCGGCTGGCAAGGCTGGTTCTACACACGCGCCTATCGCTCGCAGAAGGACTTCAACGAAAACTGCTTAGAAGAGTATGCCGAACACTTCCCCGCCGTAGGCGTCGACCATACTTACTACGCCTGGCCCACACAGAAGATGTTCGAAAAGTATGTTAGCCAAACACCGGGGCACTTCCGCTTTGCTCTCAAGGCCACCGAACGCGCCACGGTGCTGAAATTTCCTTCGATGCCTCGCTACGGGAAGGACGCGGGCAAGGCAAATCCCGAGTTCTTAGATGCTGCCATCTTCAAAGAAAAGTTCCTCCGGCCACTAGACAGCGTCGCTCACAGACTCGCTCCGATCATGATCGAGTTTTCGACCTTCCACCCTGGCAGCTTCCAGAGCGGTCGAGAATTTCTGGAACGGTTGCGAGTTTTTCTGGAGGCTTTGAAAGATGAAAAAGACTTTCAGTTCTCGGTCGAGTTGCGTAATTCCGCGTGGCTTCGCTCCGAATACTTCGATCTCTTAGAACCCCTCGGCGTTTCCCATGTCTTCAATAGCTGGACCAAAATGCCACCACTGGAAGAACAGCTGACGGTAGCGGCAAATCATAAGATGCCTTCCCTGGTCTCCCGCGTGCTCTTACAACCAGGCACTCGCTATGCGGAAGCCGTAGAAGCCTTCGCCCCGTACGACAAAGTCCTAGAGCCCGGCCCCGCACTCCGCGCCTCGGTGGCCCTGCTCATCGCTCGCGCACTAGAGCTCAAAATCCCCGCCTACATCTTCGTGAACAACCGCGCCGAAGGCTGCTCCCCCCGCACCATCGAAGCGATTGTAGAGGTTCTCCAGCAGCGCAGCCTGATCTGAAAGGTACCCATCTACTTTGGGGCCCCTGAGGAGCTAGGTGCAGGGCACCTAGCGCCGAAAGGGCCCCAAAGTAGATTGGCACCTTAAGACATCGCCAAAAGTTCTTCGCGGGGGTTGAAAGCCGTTGTGCGTAGTGTTTGTGCGGCTTCGGTGTAAGCTGCGTCGTCTTTCGGGATCTTGATCACGAGCTCGACGAGCTGATCGCCTTGGTGCTGGGTGCGTGCGGATTTGATTCCCTTGCCGGAGAGTTTCAAGCGCTGGCCGCCCGAAACGCCTTTGGGGATTTTCATGACGACTTTGCCGTCGAGTGTGGGCACATCTACCTCGGCGCCCAGGACGGCTTCCGAGAAAGTAATCGGGAGTTTTAAAACGACGTCCAAGCCTTCGCGTGCAAAGTAGCGGTGGGACGCTACTTCGAGAACGATAACGA
>JAIEOG010000241.1 GCA_019750655.1 bacterium | reverse complement strand
TTTTTTGATCTTGGAATGGTTGTCCGTTGGGGGCTTGGCAGCGCGGCGGCGGGCAGAGTCAGGTAGCAAGCCCTTGCCCGTTTTCAAAAGGCGGACTGCCCATTTGCGGAACGAAGCGAATGCTTCGTCTTGGATGCGGTTCTGTTTGTAGCCCAGCTTCTCGAGCGACTTGATCCCCTGGCGAATCTTCTTCTTGTCGGCTTTGTGCAAATCGCAGAACTGCAAGCCGGCATGCATGGAATCACCCGACGTGCTCTGGTGGCGCACGATGCCCGCTAGGTCCAGCGGGGTGGTCAAGAGATCGAATTTAATCCGCACCGGTTTTTCGAACGAGACGTGGTTCTTGCCACGGATGTTCAAGAAAACTCCGCCCTCGGAAATATTCTGAACCAAAACTTCTTGGTGTGCGGATCCCTGATTGAGCGTGCCTTTCCACTCAACGACAAAGCGGGGCATGGCTTCCCACCAGCGGATGGAAGCATCGAGGTAAGCAATGCGCACTGCCGGCAATAGGAAATACGTTACGACAGCCAAGTTCATGATCGACATGCCCACGACCAGCGAGAGCGGGAAAGTCTGGGGCGCAATCGCGTGGTGGTAGATATGCGTCGACAGCGTCATGATCTGGATGCCGAGGAAAACCGGTAAGCTCCAGCTCTTAACTGCGAAAATTGCAATCCCTGCCAGAGGGAAGGCTCCGAGGAAAAGGAACAATTCCATCGGTGTGCTTTGGTGCTGCAGATACGTGAAGTAGCGCGCCGTCGATATATTCCAATAGTAGGAATAAAAGACCAGCTTACAAAGCGGCTCGAGAACGTGGAATAGGGCCAGCAAGACAATTGGCCAAGGTTTACGCTCCATGGGATCCCTCGTGGCGGTGGGTGCTATTAGAGCAAACGCCTCTTCTAAGTTTATGGGCAAGCTCCTCGGACAACAAGCTTAGAGTCGCCAAGAGCTGAAGACCGCGCAACGCACCATCCCATCAACACGCTTCAAGAAAATACCGAAAAGAGAGGGATGGAGTGTGCCTTGTTTTGAGAATTGCGACGCGGCATGTCGTTTTCGCTTTTGTGCTTTGGGGGCTGATGGCCTCTGCGCCGAGCTTTGCGCAGCAAGCGAGCTTGGAGTGGAACCCCATTGAAGGCGCCGTTGCGTACGAAATTGAAGTCACTCGCAACGGAAATTCCGTCATCCGCAAACGTCTTGAAGCGGGAAAAACGCAGTGGGCGGGCAATTTGCCGTACGGCATCTACAGTTTCCGTTTGCGTGCGATCGACTGGGCAGGGCAAGAAGGCGAATGGTCAGAAGCACAGCCGTTATTAGCCTCTCCGCCAGCCCCCGTACTCACAAATCCCGTCGATAAAACGCTCTTTCCATACGATCCCAAGCGCCCACCGATCCTATTGGCGTGGAAGGCTTCGCCGGAAACGCGGAAGTACCGTGTCGAGATCCAGCGTGGGGGAAATCCGGTTCGATCGGTCGACACCGAAGCGCTTAGCTACGCGATGACCGAGAAAGTCCCGGGCGAGTACGCTTTCCGCGTGAAACCCTTGCTCGAAGCCGCGACGGGTAGCGCGCGCGTTGCAGAGGGCGATGCCTCCCCGTGGCGTTTCTTCACTTTAGGGGCGCCCGAAGAGGCTACTGCTCCCGCGACCGAGCGGTTCAACACTGGAGTGGAGCTTGTTCCCACACTTTCCGTCTTCCGCGTGAATGTGCGCAAGGATGCGGCAACGCAGGCCGTGTTGGTTTCGGAGTTCAACCCGGGGTTGGATGCTGACGTCACCTACCGATTGGCTAACCACCACTCTCTATTTTATTCGTTGCGCGCCGTGGCAACCACGCTGAGTGTCGGTTCTGGCACACTGGAAAACCCGCAACAGCTCTTGACCACCCACAAGATTGGATACGGTTTTCGATTCGCCTTCTTCCCGCGCGCTGCCTGGCGGGTGTTTTATGGCTTGGGGAGTGTGCCGACGGGGCATGAGACGGGCGTGGCGTCGACATTTGCTTATGCACCCGTGGTTCTGCACCGGGCGGGCATGAGCCTTAACACACACCTGTTTTCGCTACTGGGTTCGGACTTTGGGCTTCGCACTGTGATCAGCGCTTTTCTGCCCGCGCAGAGTGGTACGAATACCTACCGTGGGGGAATCGAGTGGGAATTCGACCTCAATATGAGCGGCCCTCTGTGGGGAAATGCCCGGTGGAATGCATTCATGGGCTATCAAGGGATGTCGGTGAACTCGTCGGACTACCAGCTGCTCCAAGACAACGTGCTGATGGGATTAGGCGCGGAATACCGCTTCTAGAGATAAAAAAAATTACGCTGCTTTACCGTGGACGACTTTCTCGCTGCGTTCCGCAGGGTAGTCGCTATAGGGTGTGATGATAAGAGTCGGCTTGCCGTCGACAAAACGGCCCACTACTTTGAAAGTCTCGATTGCAGAGCTCTTACCTTTGACGTGAGCAGAATCGCATTGCTCCACCACGAAGCGCTCAGTGACTTTATCGCGCACGGATTTAGCAATCAAAAGATCGGTACCAAACTCTTTGGTCATGGATTCAATGCGGGAGGCGAGGTTCACACTGTCGCCGATTACCGTGTATTCCATTTTTTCTTCGGAGCCGATGTTGCCGGCAATAACCTGCCCGCAGTTCAAGCCCATCCCGATTTTGAGGGGAGGTTGGCCGCGTTGGATCCGCTTTTCGTTGAGTTCATTCAAGGCCACGCGCATTTCAAGACAAGCAGCGACTGCATCGTAGCAGGCATTCGGATTATCCAACGGGACGCCCCAAAGCGCCATAATGGCATCGCCCACGTACTTATCGACGATTCCCGAATGCTTGCGGATGACCGAGACCATGATGGTCATATACTCATTGAGCATTTCGACCACTTCTTCTGGCTGCATCGTTTCGGAAAGGGAAGTGAACCCACGGATGTCGCTGAAGAAGATAACGGCTTCGCGGCGCTCGCCACCGAGGCGGACATCGCCCGAGAGCAGTTTTTCTGCGATTTCCTTATTGTGGAACTTATTGAACGTGGCTTTCACGCGCTCACGCTCTTCGAGACCGCCTGCCATTTCGTTAAACGCTACCGAGAGCTCGCCTACTTCATCCTTAGTACGCGGTTTAAGGCGCACTTGGAAGTCGCCTTGGGAAATACGGCGGCTCGCAGCGACTAGCTGGCGCAATGGCCAGGTGATGGTGTCGGAATACCAATAACCTACAAAAAACGCGATGGAGAGTACGACCAGAGCGACGAGGAGTGCGCGGAATTGAGCACGGTGCGCTGCTTCAAAGGCTTTGGCTTCAGGGACCTCCGCAACCACGCCGACGCCTCCGAACCCCACCAGGCGGAAAGCGCCTAAGCGCGCTTCGTCGGTTTTGGGGTCCGTATAAGCCGTTTGCCCGTTGTTGAATTTGCCTTTGAGCATCTGGCTAACGATCTCTAGATGTCCCGCGGTTTCTGCGTTTTCGACCAGTTGCCGGTTCGGGTGAGCTAGGTAGCGTGCGCTGCGATCCACGAGAAAACTCGAAACGAGTTCGTTTTCCGAGAAAGCTTTTGCAAACCGTTCTTGGCGGACGAGCGCCGTTACGGAGTGGGTAAAGGCCCCGGTGGTTTCATTCTTCACAAACGGCATGCTGACAACGAGAGCTACCAGGCCATCGGCAAAATTAGCCGTGGTGACTTGTGTGTTGCCCTGCAATGTTTGTTTAAAGTCTAATCCCGCGGCTTGCTCCAAAGTCTGCAGGATACCGGCTGCCGACGATAACCCGGCCTGTTTCATCGAGGGAGAAAGCGCATCAGCCGTAAGTTTTGGGCCCGCGGGTGTCGCCTCGTGCACGAGAATTCCTAGAAGGTCTGGATCGGTAGCAAACGCGCCTTGCAAGAGTTCCCCGCGAGAGCCACCATTTTCGCGCATCAGGATGTTCCCGAGCATGCGGGCTTTATCGTTCGTGTTGGCAAAGATTTCTCGGACTTGAGCCGCGATGTTTGCAGCGGCGTCGGAGTTCATTTGCTGGATCAAGGCGGTGTTGTCTTCGACGAAGAGATGATTCGAACTCCAAACGAGTGCCGTTGTCGACACAAGCAGGAGGGTAGCGATGAGCGCAATGAGTTTAGCGCCGATTTTTGGGTGAAATGTCAGCCGCATAGTCCTAGAGGCTTATCGGCAAAACCGTGAATTAACTAAAACTTAGCGATTAATCTTAGGAGCTGTTCCGGCCGATAAGCCCCTAGGTGGATACCCTTGTCTTAAATCGCCCGTGGTGGCGCCCTTTGCCTGTTCTTGCGCTCTG
>JAIEOG010000127.1 GCA_019750655.1 bacterium | reverse complement strand
CACGATCACCCCTTCGAGCTGTATAAGAGGCGGCAGCTTGTTGAGCACCTGATCGACGCGGTTCTTCACGTTCACGACTGCGCGGTTGGGATCTTGGCCGAGTTCGAAGATTACCTGGATGGTCGCTTCCCCGGCGCTCGTCGCATCGGAGATGAGATACTTCATTCCCGGAACACCGTTGATGTTCCGCTCGAGCGGAATCAGCGCTGACTGCACCAGCACGTCGGCGCTCGCTCCGGGAAAGTCGAGGGTTACGATCACCCGCGGTGGCGATATCTCCGGAAACTGCGAGATGGGTAGGGAGGATATGGAAAGCAACCCTACGAAGACAACGACGATGGACAAGACTATGGCCAGGACTGGCCGTTGAAGAAACTTATGAAACACTTTTCCGCCCGCTACAAGTTGTGTACCGATCCCTGATCGGTGCTAGTTGAACTACAAATCTATTGCGCGGGCACGTTTAGTCGCGCGAGCGCTTTTTCGGGCTCGAGGAAATCGACTTCGATCTTATCTCCCTGTTTCACTTTTCCTAGCCCTTCAAAGAGGATCTGATCCCCTTCTTCTAAACCAGATGTGACGACGTAAAGATGCGGAATCTCTTCGCCAATTTTAAGCTCGCGAGGAGTTACCACGTGCTCTTTGTCCACCACATAGACGAACTTCTTGTCCAAAATGTCGAAGGTAGCCTTCTGAGGAACCACCAATGCGTCCTTTAAAGGCACGGTAACCAGGACGTTGCCCGTTTCGCCGTGGCGCAGAATGCCCTTTTCATTTGGGAACGTTGCACGGAAAGCGATGTTTCCCGTCTCGTTGTTAAAGTCGGCTTCGATGGTTTCGACTTTGCCCGGGGATTCAAAGAGCTGGCCATTCGCCATCTTCAACCCTACGGCCATCTGGTTCGGGTCTTTGGAGTGCGTGCGGTAGTCAAGGTACTCGGCTTCCGAGACATTGAAATAGACCCAGACCTTGCTGTTGTCAGAGAGCGTGGTGAGAAGTTCACCCTCCTCCAATAAGCTGCCCAAACGAACATTGAAACGGCCCATGATTCCGTCAAAGGGCGCTTTAATTTCGGTTAGATCCAAGTGAATTTTCGCTAGCTCGCGAGAAGCCTTGGCCTTCTCATACTTGGCCTTCGCCAGCAAAAGTTCATTCTTCGAAACGACCTTACGCTTCGCAAGAGTTTCAGTGTTGTCGTACTCAATCTTGGCTAGGTCAGCTTCCGCTTCGGCTTTTTTATATTCCGCCGCATTGATCATGGGCATGATGCGGAACATCTGCTGGCCTTTTTTTACCTGCTGGCCCTCGTCGACAAAAATCTCATTTAGATACCCACGCTCCAACGCACGTAGCTCAATGTGCTGGATAGCGCGGACCTGGCCCACATATTGTTGGGTAATGGCTTCACTGCTGCGCCAGGGGCTAGTTACCATGAACTTTCGCAGGCTTTCGGTGTGCCTGTGAGAGCGGTGGTGGATGATAGCTGCCACCACAACAAGGGCGGCGATGACTCCCGCGGCGATCAGGCTATTTTTTCTATTCTTATTATTGGAAAAAAAATTCTGAGACCCGATCTTGAACGTTTGAAGAATCTCGGCTGCGGGTGGAGCCATGAGCGGACCTCCTTGGGAATTCTATACGAATCTGAGGAATTAAGATCGTGAAAAGGCAGGCTTTTGCTCGTCAGATTGCGTTAACCGCCCGCGTTGCGGGCATGTTGTTCTTTCATTTTACTCCTCGGTAGCTGTACACGCTAGTTAAGAGAGGATCGCGGCCGCGCCCCCGGCGCCTTGAGTCTCCACCCATAGCCTTGGTATCCCCGCGTTATGCTATTGCGTCTAAGCTTTCTCTTCGTCGCGTTATTCACTACCGCATCTCAAGCAGCCCACCGCTACCCGGTCACCGGCTGGAACTTCGACTGGGATGACAATATTTTCTATATGCCCACGCAGATCCGCCTATGGACATCGGACGGTGAGGAAGTCGGAGTTTCGACCGGCGAGTTCGCGGTCATCCGCGACAAGATCGGCAAAGAAGCGCCGTGGGACAAACACGAACTCCGCTTCGACCGAGTAACGGGATCGATGCGTTTCTTTGGCGATGCAGCGAGCAGTGAGAACGTTTTCTTAAAAGATGTTTTGGCGGCCCTCCAAGCCGGTGGAGATAAATGGAAGGGCCCAAGCTGGGACGCTTTTGTCCGCGCGATGAGCAACAAAACCACTGCGCGCCAAACTTCGATCATCACGGCACGCCAACACGCACCGCGCACGATCTACAATGCTTTGAAGGAACTGAAAAAACTTGGGTACATCAGGCACCTCCCGTTGGTGCGGAATATTTTCCCCGTTGGCTATCCAAAGCTAGACCCGCGTTTCAAAGGAACTTCCGAAGATCCCTCCGAAGCAAAGACGATGGTCATGGGCTACTTACTAGACCAGATCAACGCATTGCCATTAACGGATCGCCCTATGGTCAAAAACAGAGAAGGCACGGGCGAAGCACAGCTGCACTTGTGGGGTTTCTCTGACGACGATTACGGAAACTACTCCAAAGCAGCGACATTTCTTTCGGCAGAAATGGCAAAGGGCCGCTGGCCCAATATGAAAATCACGATCTATTTCACGGGCGTCCACCACCCGACTATCAAACCTACGATGGCGGTTATTCAAACGGATGGCACATTGCGAGAGGTAGCAGCGCCGCCGGTGGCTGTCTGCCCGGAAGCGATCGCAAATAAATAATTAGAACGTGAACCCGAAGCTCAAGTCCCCGATAGGGACAATTTGGTGCACGATCACACCGAGCGCATTCCACCCGCCACTTTGCGGAGTGGCGATGATGAACATCACGCCAAGCCCTAAGGTAAAGTAGCCGCTAGTCCCCAAAGCCCAGGAGTGCCCAATCTCCGGCTGAATCGCGAATTCGAAGGAGCTGTAGGTGCCACCACCAAAGGGCTCATAACCATTGACATACCCGGGCCCGGCCTTGAGCGACAAAAACCCACCATAAAGCCCCGTCTCCGAAAGCGAATACCGCATCCCCGCCATCCCAATGAACTCAGGACCAATAAAAGATCCCCAGTCATACCGAAAGACAAAGCCAAGATTGAGTTGCCACCGCTGGGATAGCACATAGTTCGCATCAAAATGCAGCGGCAGGTACGGCACCCCCAACATCACCGACCCCACAGTAAACCCCGCCAGCTCTCCGACATTAAAACTCACGGACCATTGCGGAGCTGCCTCTGTTTCAGCAACGGGTGCATCCACTGCCGGGCAGGCGGAACTCAAACTCAAAGCGAGAAGCAAAGCATGGAATCGACGAGAAAAAATCATGCAAACGAACCTACTATAATTAATGGATTGGGGCTTCGAGAAATGGTCCAGCAAGCTGTGTCTCCGTCCTAACCGACGTGAACAATCTAATCGCTTCCGTAATCTCAAATTAACCCACGCCTTTTGAATCACGACATTTTTCGCCGATCTTGGCCTGAATCAAGGAGCGCGAGGAGGCGGAGCGGACGCGTACTCCACAGTACGCGGTAGCGACAACGACGAGTGGCGACGCGGAGTCAGGCCAAGAGCGGCGAAAAATGGCGGGCCCAGGGTGGCTCGAACACCCAACCCCCAGATTAGAAATCTGGTGCTCTATCCTGTTGAGCTATGGGCCCGCGGAGCTGGAAGGATTATCATTTCAATAGGTTGTGTCAAGACAGTCTGCCTGAAATCTCCTGGTTTTGAGTGGGCTCCGTGTGCTATATAGCGCGCGCCTAACGGGAGAACTTATGAAGATGACTAGCCTTATCTGTTTCGTCGTATCACTGGCTTTTGCCCCCCATGCCGGGGCAGCTTCCTTAGAGGAAATCGACGCGAAAGCCGGGTGGGTTAACCAGCCGGTGAAGACGGTTCCCCAAGTAGAAGAGGAAATCCGCAAACTCACGGCCGGAGCTCCCCCCGCCGATTTAAATGACTATTCGCTCGAGGGGACGGCGAAAATCATCCAATCCCTCGGAAGACCTCCCGCCGAAGGCGAGGCAGTCGACACAGAGGCGGAGCTCAAAATCCAGATCACCCACCGCATAACATCGCTAAATCCAATCTTTCCCGGAACGACGGAGCAGCTCCGCATTCATGGTCTCATCAGTGGATCGCTGATCGGTGCAGATCACGTCGGCAATATCATCGGGAACGGCGAGCTAGTCTCCAGCTGGCAAACCAGTGCGGATCACATGATGGCGAAGTTTGTGTTGCGCCCTGGCGTAACGTGGTCGGACGGAGCCCCTTTCCAA
>JAIEOG010000057.1 GCA_019750655.1 bacterium | reverse complement strand
CGGTGCGAGCAATCACTAGGTAGAGATCCGCGAACCCGGCATTGCTACACCAGCACTTTGCGCCATTAAGCACGTAGCCGCCCGGAGCGGGCGTGGCGGCCAGGCGCAAAGCCGCGGCGTCGGAGCCCGATTGCGGCTCAGAAAGCGAAAAGGCGCCGAGGTATTTCCCGGCGGTCAAAGGGCGCAAAAACTTTTCTTTTTGTTCCTGAGTGCCAAAGGCCATAAGCGCGCCTTGCAGCAGGTTGGTAACTCCAACGGCGACGGACAAAGCCAGGCTCCCGCGTCCCAGCTCTTCTAGGAAGCCGTAATAAGCGTAATAGGAACCCTCTTTGCCGCCCCATTCTTTAGGGTAAGTGAGAGAGTGCAGGCCGAGAGGGCCCAAGCGATCGAAGATCTCACGGCGGAATAGGCCTTCAGCGTCGTCGCTATCGGTAGTCGGAGCGACATGTTTTTCAACGAAGGCAAGGGTTGCGTTGCGAACAGCAGTTTCTTCGGCGGAAGGTGCCGGCCAGACAGAGAGCGCCACGGTTAAACATCTCCCTCGAGGAGTTCTCGCGCGATGAGGACGCGCATGATTTCGTTAGTCCCCGCGCCGATCTCCATCAGCTTAGCGTCCCGTAGGTAGCGTTCCACGGGGTATTCCTTCATATAGCCGTAGCCTCCCAGGATTTGGACGGCGTCCAGACCCGCTCGAGTGGCGATTTGCGCGCTGAAAAGCTTGCTCATAGCGCCCAAAGAAAGATCGCGATCGCCGGAGTCGTAGGCGCGCGCGGCTTGGTAAACCAACGCCCGCGCGGCGGCTGCGTTTGTGGCCATTTCAGCGAGGCGTTCTTGCACCATTTGGAAACTGCCAATGGTTTGGTCGAATTGTTTGCGTTCTTTTGCGTAGTTCGCAGCGTATTCGACACAAGCGCGGGCGATACCCAGCGAAATTCCGGAGATCGTGATGCGCTCGATGTTGAGGTTGCGCATCATGTGCGAAACGCTGTGGTTCTCTTCGCCGACTCGATTGGCCAGCGGCACCACGCAGTTTTCAAAACTCAATTCCGAAGTCGGAGAGGCGCGCATTCCCAGTTTGCTTAGCTTGCGGCCAACCTTAAATCCCGGAAAGCCTTTCTCAACGATAAAAGTGGAGATGTCCTTTTTCGTGGAGCCAGTCTTCGCGTAAACAACGAAAACGCTCGCTTCGGGGCCATTCGTAATGAATGTTTTGGAACCATTGAGCACGTAAGAGTCGCCTTTGCGCTCTGCTTTGGTGCGCAGGCCTAAGGCATCACTGCCGGCGCCTGGCTCGGTCATTGCCATGGCGCCGATCCATTCACCCGAAATCAATTTGGGCAGGTATTTTTTCTTTTGGGCATCGGAAGCATTTTCCGAGAGGTTGTTCACGCACAAGATCGAGTGCGCCAAGTAGGAAAGAGTGCTGGAAGCGCAAGCCGCCCCCATTTTCTCCATCGCGAGCGTTGCTTCCACACAACCCAGGCCTGCACCGCCGTAACTTTCCGGCACGGTGATACCCAATAGGCCCAGGCCCGCCATTTTTTGAAAGGCGGCGCGGTTAAAACCCTCTTTCTCATCTAGAGCCGAAGCGTCCGGTTCTAATTCCTGTTTTGCAAAGTCTTCAAGCGTCGAAGCGAGCAGTTCTTGCTCTGAAGTCCATTCACCCTTCATGCTTTTGCTCCCCCGAGCGGATGTCTTGGATAAGGGATTGCTCCCTTTCCAGTTTGTCTTGGATGCGTTTGATCTGCTGCACGAGTGGATCGACTGCTTCTGGGGTCAAAGCTCCCGCGTCTGTGAGTTCGAGAGTCTTTTGTCCCAACAGCGCCAATAAGCGCCTGCGTTCCCCTGACCAATAGGCCCCCCGGCCTAAGATCACAGCTATGTGGCTCGCTTTTGTAATCCAAACTTCAAAAGCTGAAAGCCATACACGAAAACTGGCAGGATCGACGCGATTTGGCAACTTCATGGCAACACGCTCAGACGCCCCAGAATAGCGCCGCTCTCCAGCCCACGCCAGAGGGCGCAGAAAAAACTTCCAAAGCGCAGCGCGTTATCGATCAGTCAAAACGGCAGATGACGGTATCCGTGCTGTGTTCGCAGTCGACCGTGGCCCACTGAGAACCGGTTGGCCGGTAAACGCAGATACCGGCGCCGGGCTGGCCGGCGGCCCAATCAAAGTAGGCCTGAGGGCTTCCCAGCGCGTCTGTCCAAACACCATTTTCCAAGCGCAGTCCAATGGGACAATCTTTTTCATTACACAGCGTGGAGAAAGCCGTGTTCATGGTGTTGTCTTCTAGGTAGGGAATAATGCCGCCATTGGCCGCGCAGAAGTTTATGGCTTCCGCAAAATTCAATCCCGTAACAGCGTACCGATCAAAATCCACTCCCAGAACTGATGCCGAAAACTCGGGGGACGAGGGAGTGCAGCTATCGTCGGAGGCCCCGTTGCAATCGTTGTCGAGCCCATCGCAGATTTCTGTGCCGCCGGGGTGCGCAGAAGCGTGTCGATCATCGCAATCGGCAGCGCCGCAGTAACCGTCGTTATCTAGGTCCGGGCACCCTTGCGCTAAGTAGTCGGGGATAAGGCCGGTTCCGCAACTGGAAAGCATAAGCCAAACAGGCAGAAGCAGCACTGAGCGCATCATTTCCTCGAGGAGGTTTACGGGATTCTACCATAGGTGGAGCGGGCCTTGGGTCGCCGGTCTGGGATCCTGTAGCGGGAATTTAAGAACCGCACCGTATCCAGAGCGTTTCGCCTTCACGGGTGGCTTCCGGACAATAGCCGCGGCTTTTGATCAGTTTCGCCGCTTCCGCATGGCTGAAGAGGTAGAGCGTTTCAGCGCGAGTTTCCGGCGATAACTCCTGCAGATTATGCGCATAGCGGATGCGCAGTCCGGTGTACCAAGCCAATCTCGAGGCCCCGAGAAAGTTTAGCTCATGCGGCGGCACTTCTAAGATAGGAGAACGTTCCGGGGCATTCGCAGCGGCGGCTTGGACCAAAGGGACAATCTGAGGAGGTTGCAGACGGCGTGTGTTCACGGGGATGTATTGCACGAGGAAAATCGCTAAGAGGCTTAAAGATCCCGTGACGATCGCCAGCCGACGCGGGGAAACCGGAAGCCGTGAGAAAACGCCATCGGCGATCATCCACGCCGTCCAAGGCAGAACGGTGAGCCAATACTGAGTGCCCATTAGCTGGCTGCTCGCATAGAGGAAGCTGTAACTTAGAAAGAGCACGACGGGCAGCCAACAACGTTTTGCCTGTTTCCAGCGCGTAAAAATGAGCGGCATCAACCAGCAGAGCTGGTAGGTGTCTTTGCCCATCGCACCCCAGCCGCGCCAGTGAATAAGCCCACCGATTTGCCACGCCGGCGCCAGGCGGTTGGTCATTTGCCGATCCCAATAGAGCTGCAAGAAATCCGGTGCGGAACTGAAATGAATAGCTAAAGCATACGCGCCGAAAACCGCTCCAGCGGAGAGGAGGGCGGTCCCGGCATTCGCCAGCGAGCGTTTCCAATCTGTGGGACGAGCGCTTAAGTCCAAGATCCACAAGAACACCACGGGTGCGGCAAATCCGGCCGCAGCAAACCCTTTGGTGAGCAAGCACAGACCAAACGAAAACCCCGCCAGAGCCGCGAGCGCGATTTTGCGTTTTTCCAACGCGAGATCGAAAAGCACGGTGGAAGCGAAGCCGAAAAAGAGCAGCGCCGGATCGGGGTAGACGTTGGAGAAGAAGTTCGAAACGCGGAACCAGCTCCAAAGCAAAAGCACCGCCCAGCAAGCCGTTTTCAAATCGGCCAGCCGCCGCAGGTAAAAAGCAAAGAGCGTGAGGAAGCCAAAATAAAACAGATGGCCAGGAACGCGGGCTGACCAATCCGCGGCCGGAAGGATCTTAAAAACAGCCCCGAGGATCCAGAAAAAGAAATGCGGGTGTTCTGCGAAAGGCACGAAGTGGGGAATGCCGCTGTCTAGCCGGAACCATTCGCCGGAGGCTACGGCATTGCGGGCGATGTTCGCGTAGAGCGGAGCGTCCGTGGACAGCCCTTGTTCAAAATTCCGAATGCCCATCGCGGCAGCGCTGAGGCACGCGATCCAAAGAACGAGTTGCCGGTTAGTTAACATTCGGTGGCAGTGAAGCACTTCACAGGCTGCCTGGCAATTGCACGAGGGCTTAGGCCTTGGTATTGGCTCGTGCATGGGTGGGCCGATGCATCGAATTCTCGCAAGTGGGTTGTTCTTTCTCAGTGCGGCGCTTTACGCCGATTGCCAGATCCTGGATTC
>JAIEOG010000005.1 GCA_019750655.1 bacterium | reverse complement strand
GCTGCCTTATAAAGAGCGTCGAGACGTTCTTTAACCTGCTCCGGCTTTGCAGTCTTCAAGGCCTGAATGGCGTCCTGCACGTCTTTGCTGACGACACCCCGTTTTCCTTCCAGCTGCGCTGTCATCGGCTTAAAGCCGCTTTGGGTATTTAGATACTTTTCTAGCGCGGCCCTCTTGGATGGCGTTAACTGGAATCCGTCTATGCCTTCCAGCGCGCTTAGAATCTGGTGGTCGGGTAATCCGGCTTTGCGCATAGGCCCGACAATTCGCTCCAACGCGTCCGTTTCTTTAGAAGGATCCCGAGTGGTCTGGAAGTCCGCTATCGCTTGCCGCAAATCCGAACCTGCTTTTGCCACCACCTTGGACGAGCCTAGCTCCGCAAACCGATCGTTTACACCGGTGGTAACCGCCGAATCGATGGCCGATTCAAAAGCAAGCAACCGGTCGCGGCTCCCACCGAAATAACAAACATCCTCGGGTTTCTGGCTAAGTAGTTCGGGTAGGGTAAATCCAATTTTTAGATTTTGCGCTAGTTTGTAAGCTTCTTTGGCAGCCGTAGCCATTTGCTTCGCGCCGTCTTTCGTTCCTTTGAGCTTTTGTAGCTCGCGGAGCTTGGAGGCCAGGGCATTGATCTGCTTTCGCCTTGCCTCAACGGCAAAATCATTCCGCTTCTTCTTATTAGCTTTTAGCTCGGTGCTATCTTTTGCACCGTCCTTCTCGAGCACCGGCTTTGCGACCAAAGGATCAAGATCTTTTTCGATCGCAGCAGTAGCGGCTTCCTCCATTTTTTTCTGTAGCGCCTTTTGTACCAGCATGTACTGCTTAGGCTTGAAATCGGGTGATTTAAATAGGAGCCAAGCGAGAGTTATCGGCTCGTCTTTGCCCAGCGCCTTGATCACGCCATCGAGTGCTGCATCAACGGCCTTTTCCGCTTCCTCGCCTTTTTTCCCATCCCCTGCGGCGGCAAGAGCATTGGCGGCGGCTCTAAATTTCAGGCTAAAGTCCTGCTTAATGTTATTTTTTTCTAAATATTCGAATAGGCCGCTTGTTAGAGATTCCGCCTCTTGCTCTCCAAGTCCGTTTTCAGGACGCAAGAGTTGAGCCGTTAGTACAAGCAGGGATTGGTTTTCATTTTTTGCTAAATCCCACAATCGGGAGGCGAGATGCATGAAGTCTGTGCCTTCCGATTGAGCCCCCAGCATTATGCCTTCGGGCGTTTTTGCTAACTGACCCACTAAGTCAGAGCTGGAATCTTTTCCGGAACGAGTTTTTAAGGCGCCTTTTACCCAGGCCAGGGCTGGACTCGAAACGCACCCTGGCTCCGCGGCCACCCCCCGATTTCCGGTACTTGTTGGAGTGGCCGGCGTATGGATTTTTGCCGCTTGAACGGTGAAAGACAGTGCGACAAGAAAGAAGAATGCGTTCTTCATGATCGGAGCCCCTATATAAGGTGGAAAGTGCAGATGGCGCGCGTGGGCGCGAAAAGATGGGAACCCTTTTAGTATAAAGGGAATTCGGGAAAATAAAAATGGGGACTAAGTCAGGTTGAGGCGGCCGCGGATATGGTCGTGCATGAAGTGGACGACCTGGCTGATGCCCATGCTGGACGTATCCACCACGACCGCATCTTCGGCGACTCGGAGCGGCGCGACTTTGCGCTGGGTGTCTTGGCGATCGCGCGCTGCGTTTTCTCGCAGTGTTTTTTTCATCGTAACGCCGCGAATACCGGCTTTTTTGAGCTGGGTCATCCGGCGTTTGGCTCGGACTTCTTCTGACGCGGTGACGAAAAATTTAAACGGCGCTTTGGGGAAAACGACCGTGCCGATGTCGCGGCCTTCGACCACTACGGGGAAGTGTTTAGCCCATTTGTTCGCCAAGCGCCGTTGGCATCGCGTGAGGGCTTTGCGCACTGTGATGAATTTGCTGATGTCCGAAGCGGCGCGGCTAATTTCTTCGGTGCGCAGCTTGGAACCTAGATCGCGGCCATCTACTAAGAGGACCTTCGTTTGCTTATCGACATCAAACTCTAAGCGACGGGCCAGCTTACTGAGATCGCCCGAGCGGCTGAGGCCTTCTTTCGCGCCGAAGTAAGCGACCGAGCGGTACATTCCACCGGTATCGAGCAGCATGCCTTCTAGCGCCTCCGCTAACTGCCGGCTTACTGTGGACTTGCCCGCACCAGAAGGGCCATCGATGGAAACAATGACGCCTTTGTAAACTGTCTTACGCTTTTTCGGCACGCTCTAACTCCCAAAGCTTGGCCCATTTCAAAAATACCGAATAGGCGGCGGAAACCGAAATAATAAATCCGGGGTACCCGTCGAGAAAACCGCGTTTTAAGACGTACGTTTCCAGAAATTTCGAAAACGGTTTAGTGAGCAGGCGGTAGGAGCGGAACGGTTTGCCTTCTCGCTTGAGCTTCACCGCGCCCAGGCTCGAATAGCGATCGTTGCGCACTACTTGATCGCTCAGATCACGGAACGAGTAGTGCTCTAAGTCGGCTCGGAGCTCCCCAACCGCACCGCGGGTCGCCCAGTACTCATGCAGCTCTCCGCCCTCCCAACGCCCTAACGATTTATCGAATAACCGCACCAGCCGATTGGGATACCAACCGCCGTGGCGAATCCAACGGCCGAAGTGGACCGTTTTACGTGGGACACTGAACGCTGCCTGATCGAAGGATGCACCCGCACGGAAATGCCCCGCGATTTCCTCGGCCAAGGCCTCGGGCACGCGCTCATCGGCGTCGACGGAAAGAACCCAGACATACTGGGCATGGCCGAGAGCTAGATTTCTTTGTGCTGCGAAACCTTCCCAGGGAAGGGAAAGGACTTTATCGGCAAAACGGCCTGCAATTTCCAGAGTGCGATCGGTGCTATCGGAATCGATAACTAGGATCTCTTCACAGAAACGCAAGCTCTTGAGACAGGCGTCTAAGCGGGCTTCCTCATTCTTCGTGAGAACAATCGCGGTAATGGGGAGCCTAGCCTGCACTACAAACGCTCCCTCACTGAGACTAAGTCGCCTCGCAAAAAGCCAATCTTAAGCTTCGCCTCGAAACGCACCATGTACCGCTTCGAATCGTCGCTCAACCATAGAAAGAGCTCGCCGTTGGGCTTGAGCACGTTGTTAAGCTTCACTTCCGTGAGAATTTTCCAGCACTGGAAAACGCCTGCGGGCGTTTGGATAACTTCTTTCCCCACGGGGGTCATACCGATCATGAGGTTTTGGTTGTTCTCGTAAACGGGGAATTGCACCGGCTTGCCCATTTCCAATTCAATAACGCGCGCGAAATAGAGCGCGGAGTACATATCATTGGAATAGGGGGCCATGTTGTCGACGCGATCTTGTTTTTCGTCGCCCCATTTTTTGGAGATGCGCTCCGACCAGTAGTGCGCTTTGCCGAGTTTGTGATCAAAAGCCGCGCGCGTTTCTTTCAGCTGGTGGGTTTCCACCATGTGCAGCAAAAACTTGTAGGGAATGAGCCACTCTCTATCGATGTACGACTCAATAGTGTTTTCGACGTGGTAGATGGCGTCGACTAACTTCGACGAAAGCACCGAGCCCCAAAGCTTGTATGTCGGGCGTGCCTGTACGGGAAAGCCTTCGCGCACTTCCATCGTGACCGTGCCCGCTTTGAGCGCAGACCAGTTCAAATCCAGCACCATGCGCTCACCCACTTCAAACGGAAGCTGGGCGGCTGTGAAGCTGCGAGGGCTAAATTTTTTCTCTGCAATAACCGCGACGACCTTCTTCTTGGTCTTCGTCGGCGGTGCCGCTTTCGTCTCCGGCGCCGCGGGCGGCGGCGTTTCCACCGCGGTGGCCACAGGTGCCTGCTCCACGGCGCGCGCATCCGGCAGACTGATTTGCGGATCAGCCGGCAGAGCGATGCCCGTGGGAGTTTCTTCCGGCGCTGTCGACGGGGTGCTTGCACAGCCGACGAGCAAAGCGCCTAAGAGCGCTGCCGTCGTAAGGGCAGCTGCGGGCTTCCACCGAGGCTCGCCGCGGTAAGCCTTCCAACGCCGGTGCAACCAGAGCCACTGATCGGGGTGACGGCGGATGCATGTTTCAATCACGTCGTTATAAAACTGCGTCTTTTCGTAAAGCCGCGTTTCTCGATCGGGTGAGAGCTCGGGCAATTGGATCGGGGGCTCGATGACCGTAATCAGGCGGTCGTCGGCATCTCGATAGGAGTAAATGGGCACGATGGGGGCTTCTTTCTTTTCGGTGAGCAGCGCTAAACCGATGGCTGT
>JAIEOG010000085.1 GCA_019750655.1 bacterium | reverse complement strand
GGGGGCCTGCGACAAGTGGAATTTGGGTCCAAAACTTTTTCTTTTTCAAGAACTGGTAGCGGTTGCTAACACCCTGTGCCGGAAAACCGCGGGTTGACATCCAGCGCCACTAGCGCAGACTATGGAGATACTTCTTGGCAGCTAACACACTCTAAAATTTACGCGTGGCAAAACAAAAGATCACATCCAGCAGTACCGCGGAATACTTTTCTAAAAACCTCCAGCAGGTAGGTTTTTCTTCGCCGACTAAGGCAGTTCTTACGACGCTCAAGGAAGCCGTCGATAACTCACTCGATGCGTGCGAAGAAAACGGCCTTTTGCCTGAAATCCTGGTCGAGATCGAAAAGGTCGGCACCGGGACGTTGAAAAATACAGATTTGATCCGCATCAAAGTCGAAGACAACGGCCCCGGCCTTGAACTCGATGACGTTACAAAAGTTTTCGGGGAATACCTCGCTTCTTCGAAGTTTGGCCGCGGGCGTTGCTCGCGTGGGCAGCAAGGGATCGGGATTTCCGCTGCTACCACGTGGGCGCAGCTCACCAGCGCTAAAGGTGTGCAGGTCATCACCAAGACCGCCAAAATGCGCCAAGCCATTTCGGTGATGGTGTCGGTAGACATCAAAAACAACAAGGGCGTCTTGCAGGACAAAAAGACGGTCTCTTGGGATCGCCCGCACGGCGTGAGCGTAGAGTTTTTTATCGATGGCCGCTTGCAGATGCAGGGCGAAGGCGGGTTGCTGACCTACTTAACTGGTACGGCGCTCGTGAACCCGCACCTCACGCTGAAGTACAAAATCGGCGACGCTAAGGTGGAAAAGATTGAGCGCGTTTCGAAAGAAACCCCGGAAATCCCGACAGCGACCGAGCCGCACCCGCACACGATGAAACTCGGCGAATTTATCGCCCATTCGCACCTTTTTGGCCGCGCAAACGTTTCTTCTTGGCTGAAAAAGGGTTTTTCGCGCGTTACGGACAATGTCATCGGCGAATTGGTAAAAGCCGGTGTGAAAAAGAATGTCTTCGAACAGTCGTTGGACAAGACGTCCGAGGCCGAATTCAAAGATATCTTCTCCAAGCTCCAATCCATCCAGCTCATGGCGCCCAGCACTCGCTCCGTCATGACAATTGGGGAAGATGCTTTCTCCAAAAGCGTTCGGCGCTTAGGCGAAGTCGACTTCTTCTCGGTGGTGACACGCAAACCGACGATTTGCGATTTCAAGCCCGTGGCCGTGGAAGTCGCTGTGGCCCGTTTGAAAAACCCCGCAGCGCGCGCCGAAGGGGAAGACGAATCTCCGGCGCAGATTCTGCGTTTTGCGAACCGCGTGCCTTTGCAGTTCGATAAAGCCGCCTGCGCGATGGTGAAAGCCATCGAATCGGTGAACTGGCGTACATACGGCATAGCGCAGCCCAAGAACGGCATTCCGTCGGGCCCATACGTTATTGCAGTCAGTCTCGTTTCTCCGTTCATTAAGTTTAAGAACGCTTCCAAAGAAACGGTCGATGCGAGCGATGAGCTCGTGGAAGAAATCCGCCGCACGCTGATCCAAGCCGGCCAGCGTCTCTCTCGGCATATCCGCAAAGAGAACCGCGAAGCGGATCTCGAGAACAAACTGCGGCATATCGAGCAGTTCTGCCCGATCTTGGTGGATTGCCTGGTGCGCATCACGAAGGCACCGGCCAAGCGCAAAGAAAAAGCCATCGAAGGTTTGACGAAGCTCCTGGGCCGCGACGTAACGCACGCTAAAAAAGAGCTCGAGGCAGCAGTCGAAGATCACAAAAAGGCCCGGAAAGAGGGCAAGATCCAGATTATCGACGGCGGCGGTGAAGAAAGCGGCGATCCAAATGCCGATGTCGTTTCCGTCGAACATTTAGACGACGCAGCCGACGAGAAACCGAAGAGCAAAGGCAAAGCAGCGAAGGCTAAGCCCGAAAAAGCTGCCAAAGCCGAAAAAGCAGCGAAGCCCGCGAAAGAATCCAAGCCGGCGAAAGCCGCGCCCAAGCCCTCCAAGGCCTCCAAGGGCGGCGCTAAGGAGAAAGAAGCATGAGTTCCACTGACTCCATTCCCCACCTTTCTGAGAAACTGTGTCTGCGCCTGCTGACGGACTTGGAAAACGCCCGCCGGCCGGTGCTGGAAGCTATCAAATGCTCCTTGGACAATGCTTTTTACACGCCGAAGCTAGGTTACCTCACTCCCGGCGATAAGCGTGTCCGCACGGAACTAAACGTTTCTTCCGTCCAGAAGATGTCGCGCGCGATTTTCTTGCTCGAGATTTTGCTGCGTAACCTGGAAACGGGCGCAGTAAACACAAAGCGCGAGCTTTACTACATTTCCAAAGGCGAAATTAAGCACAACCCCGATCTAAAGCCCTTGGACTTCGCCGACCAGTCCGAGAGCGATTCGATCATCGATTTCATCTGCGAAATGCTCGAATGCTACCGCGAAGAGCTCAACTGCTTTGCGAACGATCGCGGCGGCCAGACCTACTCGCAGCAGCTCGTTGTGACGGAAACGTTGCCCGATGGCGGCAAAGCCGTGGTGGACTTGAGCAGCCTGGGAACGAGCCCGTTCCAGCCGAAAAACCGGCCCCAGAGCCTCAGGCTCAAGGCCAAGAAGAAAATCGATTTCTGCTTAGTCGTCGAATCCGAAGGTACGGCGAATACTTTCGTCGCGAACGGCTTCTGCAAACGTAACAACTGCATTCTGATGGGCGCCCAAGGGGTGCCGAGTAATGCCGTGCGTGGCTGGTGCAAACTGATTCAGGATGAGCTGAAAGTACCCATCTACTTCTTCGGAGACTTAGACGCGTACACCATCCAGAACATTTACCGCACACTCAAAGCCGGATCCGCCGCGAGCTTGATCCGCAACTCGGATTTTTCCGCGCCTGATGTGAAATTCCTCGGTGTGTTGCCAGAAGACATCAAGAAATACGATCTCGATGATTACCCTGTCCGCGAGAACGATATTCAGGAAGCGCGCGCGTTGAAAAAAGCCGCCGACGCCCTGAAAAACGACCCCTTCTTCAAAGACAAGAAGAACAAAGGCCTCTCCGATCTGCTCCACTGGCTCTTGAAGAACAAGCGCCGTTGTGAGCAACAGGCCTTCTTCACGGTCGATCCCCGCGATCCGACGATGCCCGAAAAAATCATCGTCGAGAAAATCAAACGGGGCGATTACATCTAATCCCGGCTTCGCGCTTGGCGCTACGCCGGGCAGGCCCGGGTGAGAGATTCACTTTCTGAGAGCGAGAGGGATCGAGAGGATCCAGAGTGCGAGCACGGCGAACGTTTTATTCGCCTGGCGCCAGGGTGCGGGATCCCAGATCGCGCGTGGCCAAAGATCTGTGAAGCAGAGGCTTAATGCGATTCCAGACAACAGGAAGACGCCGATCGCAATCCGCCGCTGCGTCCGGGGCAGGTTTTGGATGTTTCCTGCTAAGAAGAAATAGCTCGGTGCAAAGAGCACAAACGTCGGCGATTCCGTGCGCGGGCTGAAAAGCAGCAAGCCGCCGGCACCCAGCGTGTACCAAGGTCCCCAGAGGATTTTTCGACGGCAAAGCGTGATCATTAGGCCCGCGCTTGCCACTAGAATCGCAAGGCGCGCACCAGGAATCGCCGGTAGGCCGATACGGCGCATGGCGGAATCGAGATCTAAAATTCCGGCGGCACCTAAGTCGCTCGTTACCGCTCGGTACCAGCTTTCCAAGGCCTGCTGATTCTTCGACCAACCTAAAACCAAAGCTGGCACCACTAAGAACAGTGCCGACTGCAAAAGAAAACGCGTGTTGTAGCGTTTGCGCCCGATCGCAAACAGCGGCAATGCAAAGAGGGCGGGGACGACTTTAAGGTTTGTTGCCAGCGCGAGCCAGCCGGCCGCTTTACCTGCTTTTCCGTCTCGGAAATCTGCCATTCCCCAGAGGATCAAGCCTGTGAGCAGGGCGTTGATCTGCTGGTAGCGCAGAGAAATATCCAATTCGACTGCACAGAACAGCAGTGCCACCCAAGTGAGCCAATAAGAGCTTTTGCGTACCGAAACCCAACGAGAAATGCCGGCCCAGAATGCGAATACATTCAAAAGTCCCCAAATTTCGGCCTGTAAGGAGCGCGGGAAAGAGAGCAAGAAGCC
>JAIEOG010000076.1 GCA_019750655.1 bacterium | reverse complement strand
AGGCCATCGATGCGACGTGCCCCTTGGTCACCAAGGTGCATCTCGAGGCTATTAAGTTTGCGCGTGAAGGGTACACGATTGTTCTGGTGGGCCACGAAGGCCACGATGAAGTCTTGGGTACGATGGGAGAAGCCCCTCACGCCATCACGCTCGTAGAAACAGCCGCGGACGTCGCCGCGCTTACATTTCCCGAAACAACGCCCTTGGCGTACCTCACACAAACGACTCTCAGCGTGGATGATGCGCGCGTGATTATCGAAGCCCTCAAGGCGCGTTTTCCCCGCATCGTCGGACCCCGGAAAGAAGATATCTGCTACGCCACCCAAAATCGCCAAGAGGTCGTTCGGCAGCTAGCACCCGAAGCCGATGTGGTTTTAGTCTTGGGAAGCCAAAATAGCTCTAATAGCCAGCGCCTAGCGGAGCTGGGCAGGGTGCAGGGCAAGCCGGCATACCTCATCGACGGCCCGCAAGATATCCGAGCGGAGTGGCTGCAAGGCAAACAAACGGCACTCGTTACGGCCGGCGCCAGCGCGCCGGAAGAAGTCGTTCAGGGCTGCTTGGACTATCTGCAAAAAGAGTTCGGGGCCGAGATTGAGCTCCGCTCGTTGCGGGAAGAAAACGTCGTTTTCGGAATGCCCAAGGAACTGCGGGCCTGAGTTCACTGAGTGCGCTGCACGCGCGTGACGGAGATGACGCCCTTCACGCCTTCCAGAGTCGAAATAATCTTACGAAGCTGGCTTAGATCGTGGATGGAGACTGCAAAAAGGCAGACCGCTTTTTTGTCTTTCGTGGTTCCAATCTGCGCGCGGATGATGTTCGCTGATTGATCGCGGATGGCTTTGCTCAAATCAGCGAGCAAGCCGGAGCGGTCCTCGCAGACGGCACGGATCTTCACTTCCCGGGTTTCTTGCTTGTTATGATCCCACTCAATGTCGACTAGACGGTGCGGATCGGAATCGAAGATCTTAGGGCATTTGCGCGAATGCACGCTGATGCCGCGGCCCCGAGTGATAAACCCAATCACCGAATCGCCTGGTACGGGATTGCAGCAGCGGGCAAAGCGCACGAGCAGGTCTTCCAAGCCCTTGACCGTGATGGCCGTGCGCTGTTGCTTGTGGGCAGAATCAAAAATCTTTTGAAGGCCTGTGGCCTCTTTTTGCTCAGCGGGTTCCGTTTTCGGGGCCAGCTTTGTGATGATTTTGGCGACAGAGAGTTTTCCGTAGCCGACGGCGCTCAGCAGGTCATCGACAGTTTTTAAAGTAAAGCCTTCGGCTACCTTTTGTAGAGAACCGTCCTTCGTCGCGCTTTTGACGGTTAGTTTCAGGCGCTTCATCTCGCGATCGAGCATGGTCTCGCCCAGGCTCTTGGACTTTTCAAATTCCTCGACCTTGATGTACTGGCGAATTTTGTTTTTTGCGCGCGAGGTATGGACGATCTTGAGCCAGTCTTTGTTCGGACGTTGAGTAGGGGAGGTGAGAATCTCGACCGTGTCGCCGCTCTTCAGCTTGTACTTCAGTGGCACTAACCGATTGTCTACCTTGGCACCCATGCATCGGTTGCCCAGATTCGTGTGGATCGCGTAGGCGAAATCCAAAGGCGTCGCACCCGTCGGAAACGAAAGCAGCTTCCCTTGGGGCGTGAAGATATAAACCTCCTCGGAAAAGAGATCTAGCTTCACGGACTCGAGGAACTCGGCCGGATCTTTTAAGTCGCGGTTCCACTCCATCAAGCGATTCAACCACGCGAACGAAGCCTTATCGTCTTTGGAGAGACCGGATTCTTTGTAAGCCCAGTGGGCCGCGATCCCGCGCTCGGCGGTTTCGTCCATCTCCAGAGTGCGGATCTGGATTTCAATGCGCTCGCCTTCCGGGCCAATCACCGTTGTGTGGAGACTCTGGTAGAAGTTCTCCTTGGGCATCGCGATGTAGTCTTTGAAACGGCCGGGGATGGGCGTCCAGAGAGAATGGACCACGCCGAGGGCGCCGTAGCATTGTTCAATGCTATCGACGATTACCCGGAAGCCCGTGATGTCGTACACCTGGTCGTAGGCGAGGTTACCCGCCTCCATTTTCTTGTGGATGCTGTAAAAGTGTTTAGGGCGTCCGGAGACTTCGGCATTCGCCTGGCCATGATCCTTGAGGGCCTTGAGGATAATTTCTTGGACTTGGGACGTATAACTTTCGCGTTCTTTGATCTTCTTGGCGACGTTCGTGACGAGCTTGTAATAAGCCTCGGGCTTAGTGAAGCGCAGGCCTAAGTCTTCTAATTCGCGTTTTAACTCAGAGAGCCCTAGTCGGTTGGCGATGGGGCTGTAGATATCGAGTGTTTCGGAAGCGATCTGCACCTGCTTCTCCGGCGGCAGGTGCTGGAGCGTGCGCATGTTGTGCAGGCGATCGGCGAGCTTGACCAGGATCACGCGGATGTCTTTGGCCATGGCCAAGATCATCTTGCGGAAGTTTTCGGCTTGTTTCTCTTCGCTCGTGTGGAAGGTGATTTTGCTGATCTTTGTCAGCCCTTCAACGAGGCCCGCGATTTCAGTGCCAAACTGCTTTTGGATTTCTTCGGTGGTGGTGGCGGTGTCCTCAACCGTATCGTGCAAAAGCCCTGTGGCAATCGTCACTGTGTCGAGTTTGTAATCCGCCAAGATGCAGGAAACTTCAAACGGGTGCAGGATGTAAGGCTCGCCGCTGGAGCGTTTCTGTCCGGTGTGGAGCGATTTGGCGAACTCGTAGGCCTTGCGGATTACAGAGACGTCCGCTTTCGGGTTGTGGAGCAGCACCCGCTCCAGCAGGCCGTCAATCACTGGTTCGTGAGTGGTGACAGCGGCCTTTGGGCTCACAGGCACTCTTTCTTCACTATCCGTAGGAGGTCGCTGTAAGCTCGTTCGAGATCGTCGTTTACGATCTGGTGGTCGAACTTGTCCTTCCATGCAAGTTCATTGTAGGCATTTCGCAAGCGCGTTTCAATAGACGCGGCGGAATCACCTTTGCGGTTTCGAAGCCGCTCTTCCAAAATCTCTAAAGAAGGTGGGTTGATAAAGACGAGCACGGTTCGGTTACCGTAGAGCTTGCGCAGATTCATAGCGCCTTGCACGTCGATATCGAAAAGCACATGTTTGCCCGCGGTCAACGCTTGGTCGATGACCTTGCGGTCGGTTCCGTAACGGCGGCCGTGGACTTCCGCCCACTCGGCGAAATCGCCTGCGTCGATTTTTTTCTGAAACGCTTCGGGCGAGACGAAATGGTAGTGCACGCCGGGTTGTTCATAGGGGCGTTGCGCTCGAGTCGTCGTAGAAATCGAAAGCTGGATTTTCGGGTTCTCGCGTACGAGCCGTTCGCAGAGCGTGGTTTTTCCGGCTCCGCTGGGCGCGGCAATGATCAAAAGGCGTGGTTGTGGGGCAGGTTGTTCACCCTGAGACAAGCTCGCCTCCTTCCATTTGCGCAAAGGTTTCATTTCCTCCCCGGTGGTTGTCCAGCCGCTCGTGCAAAGTTTGCGGCGCGAGCGCGGAAAGCACGACGTGGTGAGAATCTAAAATCACCAGCGATCGCGTCTTCCGACCGGCAGTGGCGTCTAAGAGAAGGTTTGCCTGCTGCGATTTCTCGCGCAGCCGCTTCATGGGCAAAGACCCTGATTCCAGAATCGCCACAATCCGGTGGGGGCGGACAAAGTTGCCGTAGCCGACATTGATGCCGCTACGGCCAATCCCACATGATTCTAGTTCCTTATTCGACATTTTGGACCTGTTCCCTTAGCTTCTCGATGCCGGCCTTGGCCTCCACGGCCGCACGAGAAATGGCCTGGTCGTCCGCCTTAGACGCAATCGTATTGGCCTCACGGTGCAGCTCTTGGGTCAAAAAGTCCAGCTTTCGCCCAGCCGGGGCGCTTGCAGCGACAAGTCTCGAAAATTCCTCAAGATGTGCTTCAAAACGTTGGATCTCCTCGCTTATGTCGGAGCGGTCGGCAAAAAAGGCGACTTCCCATTCGAGGCGAGAAGCGTCGACCGGTGGCGTGAGTGCCCATTCCTTAATGCGCTTAGTCAATTTTTCACGGATGCGGTTAGGGTGGTCCGCCGCGCGCGTCCGC
>JAIEOG010000366.1 GCA_019750655.1 bacterium | reverse complement strand
ACTTCATGGACAGCCGGGATCGGATTTTGAACATCATCCGTTCCTACGATTTCAAAATCGCCGAGACTTTTCAGAAACTCAATATCGGTCCCGACAAGCTCAACTCCTACGGCGGCCGGGTGCGTGAAATCTTGGACAAGCGCGAAGTGCTCGGTAAGAAAATCATCGATCAAGACCTCACCCTCATGGGCAAGATCGACGAGGTCCGCAGCGATACCATCCGCGAGCTAAAAAAGACCCAGGACACAGGCCTGAAACTGCACTCTTTCACGTCGACTCCCGCGACTCCGCGGCGAGTTAAGACCACGAAAGAGGTCTAATTTTTACGCCCTCCCGTCAAATCTTTGTCGCCGGTGGGAGGGTTTGACGTGTCAGCATCGCGTCAACGAATGAAATGACAGGGATTTCGCCCTGCCCTCGTGGCATGGACTTTGCTCTAGTCTAAGAGCAATGCTAAAACCCAGCAAAGATCCCGGGTCGCCGTTCTTCAACCTTCTCGCCGACGCGGACGAAGTCCAGATCCGAGAAATTCCAAAGCAGCAGCCCGGCCAGGTCTCTGCGAACCTAGAGAAAGTCGTCCGGGATTTCGAACAGGATGACACGGGCGCTCACCGCACGTTCTTCGTGCAAATCAAATCTCCTCCGCCGCCCACTCCCAAAACTGTCACCTCCCCGACCGACAAAATCCCCCAAGGCGATGCCGAGTTACTACAGCAAAGCGCTGGTCTGTTGCTGCAGAACACGGACTACGTGCTCGCGCGCAATATTTTCTCTTACTTGCTGAAACAAAACCTCCGCGACTCACGTGCGCTGCGTGGTTTGGGCATCTGCTTGTATAAGCTTGGGCAAGTCGTGTCCTCGCGCAAATGCTTCCGCGCTCTCGTCGAACTGTATAACAGCGAAGAGGCGCACTACTGGCTTGGGCTCAGCTATGTCCACGAAAACCAAGACGCTCAGGCCATCAGCCACTTCGAAAAAGTCACGCACCCCGAAGCTTTTACGGCGGACGAACGCTTTGACCTATTCAAACACTTCGGCAACTGCCTCACCCGCCAGGGACAGCTAGACCGCGCCCTGACCTGCTACACCAAAGCGCTGGAACTTTCGCCGACATCGGACACCATCCACGTCAACCTCGGCACTTTATTCATCCAAAAGCGCGACTGGATCCAGGCGGCAGGGCGCTTCGCTCGTGCTTTGGAACTCAACCCGAAGAGCGGCCGCGCCGCATGCGGGCTGGCGATGACCTACTTAGGCCGCGGCGACAAAGACAAAGCCCGCCCGCTCTTCCACACGGCACTGGATTTGGACTCCCAGAACTCGGTTGCCCTCCACCAGCTCTTGGAGATTACGGCAGATCCGAAGGAATTCCCGCTTCTCAAAGCGCGGCTCCGCGCTTTCCTCGAGAAGGATCCCAGTAGCGCCGACGCCAACTGCGCTCTGGCCGCTTTGCTTTTTAAAGAAGGCCATTGGAAACCGTGCGAAGGGCATGTTCGCCGGGCCCTTGAGCTCAATCCTAATAATCCTCAAGCCCAAAAACTCCAAGCCGACTTAAACCAGCTTGTGCGCCAACAAACTTTCTAGGAGAGACCATGATTCGAATCTCGATTGATGACAGCTTGGCCGAATCCGCAAACTGGGAAAAAGCCGAGAGCGTCGAAGACGTGGTGAAGGCCGTGACACTTGGCCTGCCTCCCGATCGTATCGTGACCAGCGTCTCGGTCGATGGCCAGATGCTGACGCGCCAGCAAACTTGCCCAGCCCTCAAAGAGCGGCTGCAATCGATTCGCGAATTGCAGATCCGCACGGCGGATGCACGCGCTTGGGCGATTCACGGCCTAGATCGCGCAGTAGCGGATATCAACCGTCTGCAACAGAGCCTCTTGCTTGCAGCAGAATACTTCCGCGATGAACGCGTTCAGGAAGGCAATCGCATTTTCTTGCGTTGCATTGAAGGCTTGGAACGTTTTCTCGATACCATCGTGCTAACGCGCCTTGCGATGAAGCTGGACTTCAACCGCATGTGTGTCGACGGCATTCCCTTCTCTCGCCTCGAAAAAGATCTCTCCCTCATCCTCCGTTCGATTGTCACCGCCCAAGAACAGCAGGACTACGAAACTCTGGCCGACAAGGTCGAGTACGAGCTGCTGACGTGCTTCCACAGCTGGTCGCGCGGGCTACAGCAGCTCAAGCTTTCCGCTCATTCAAACGCTTAATTGATCTTGTGGCAGACTGCGTAGCAGATGATGGGAGGGAGCGGCCCCCCTCCCCAGGTAGTCGTGTAGGAAACCCCATAGGGAAAAGAACAGACGTAAGCGCCATTGACTGGGTAGGTGTCTGGAACCCCACCAGGCGGCAAGAAAACCATGCCATTGCTGAAGTAGGCTGAGTCATTGTTTCGGATATCCGCAATTCCTGAAATCCCTCCCCCAGCGATAACCTCACCCGCCAAACAAGTAGCTGCACAGGAGGCTGCGCTCGCACCATTCTTAGGAACGGTACAGGTCCGAATGGTGGCCGTGAGAGACCCCGAACCACTCGCTTGGGCGACACAGGATAGCGTCCCACCCACATTGGTTAGAACCTGGCCCGAGGTACAAGTAGGAATCACAGGCCCCGTCGAACCGAGCGAGCACGAAGTGATCGCATTGGTGGAGGGATTCACAGTCAGGTAAAGCCGAATGGGCGTTTTGTTTAGTAGCACCGTGCCGCCCACCGCAGCACCGGCCTTTGCCGCGTTGACGGTGACATCAACTAAATAGGGATTCGAGGCTGTACCGTTCCCCGTGTCCCCAGCATTTTTCTTAATCAGAATGCCTGCCGGCGCGGTCATGGAGGCGGAGGTCACGGGATTAACGGTGAAGTTATCGTAGCTCTGGCCTGCGACAAAAAGTGCCGTTGGACTGGCCGCAGCGGGATTCATGACTATTTGAGCTGCATTGCTATCACTGACGTAAGGAGAGCCACCGGAGTTTGGAATGTAGGTGGGAATTGCACCGCTTGCAGTTTTAAATGGCGAGTTCGACGGCCCGCAAATCGCCGAGTTAGTGATGAGGGTTTGTAAGGTCGTAATGGTCGATTGAAAATCAGAACTAGATTGTAAGCTGCGGTTCATGCGCATGCTCGAAAAGTACATCTGCTGCATGGCAAAGATCGCAATAGAGCTGACCGTTATCCCCGCGAGGGCCTCGAGCAGGCCGAATCCAGAATTTCCCCCGCAAAACCGCATGTTCCCTTATCGGAACAAAGGCCAGAGCGAATTATGGAGAATTCTTCACAGTTCTTCGAAGCGGCCGAGCGATTCTTCTAAGACGCTCCGTGCCTGATTCAGCACGGCGTCGCGCCACTCGGGGCTTGTGGGATAGAACATTTCAGCAAAACGCCGGCGGATCTCCTGCTTCTGCGCTTCTGAGGCATAGCCCCATTGGTAGCCTTGGTTCTCTGCGATGATATTATGCAGGGATCGAATCGCCCCGAGGGTCGTCTGGCTATCCATCGTGCCGAACTCGTAAACGACTGGCACGACGGTTTTCCCCGTCGACGACAGCACGCTTACCGCATCTAGAAGATCTCCTTGCGTTTTGTACATCTCACCCGTCCCAGGAAACTCCAGCGACGTTTCCCCATAAACTGTGCGCAGAGCTTTATCGACTGCTTCGACTCGCGTCGGTGGCGGGATGAGGTGCAGCTTCCCCCGCTGGCCATAACCTGTGTGGATATCGGCGAGGTACACGTGCTTATAGGGGACCGCAATCTGCCCGAGAATTTCGGAGACAGCCAAAGTCTCAGCTTCTGGCTTCCAGCTGCCGCCGTAATAGATCCCCTGAGGGTGAGAGTATTGTCCCTGCAAGATCGCCTGCCTCAATACTGCCATCGAGCTGCGCGAGAGCTGGTACACCGACTGGCCTGCGAAAGCCCAGTCCCGCCAACCTCCAACAGCTGCCAGCTTTCTGGGATTTAGAAATTCGAAGAGGTCTCTGTACCCCCAGTTAAAAGGGCTGGAGCCGTCGGTAAAGTTGCGTCCCAAATCGACATTATTGCGATTCACCCGACGGCCATTTTTAAAGCCCCAGGGATTCAC
>JAIEOG010000093.1 GCA_019750655.1 bacterium | reverse complement strand
GGGCGTGCCGGGATTGATAGCGACGCCAGCGCGCATCCCTAATTCTTTGATGCGCCCTAAAGTACGGTGCAGGTGCGGGCAGGCTTCGACATGCACCGACAACCAATTGCAGCCCGCGGCCGCGAAACGATCGACGTAAACGTCGGCGTTCGTAATCATCAAGTGCGCATCAATCGGAAGCTTGGTGATCTTTTTCAGCGCCTCGATGACTGGAAAACCAAAAGTGAGGTTCGGGACGAAGTGCCCGTCCATCACATCAAAATGTAGGACATCGGCGCCTGCCGCTTCTACGGCGGCGACTTCGTCGGCGAGCCGGCAAAGATCGGCCGCGAGTAAAGAGGGCGCAATTTGAATTCGGGAGGCTGCCATCGGCCGCTCCTAACCAAGATGAGTGAAGGGAAATGCCCCGCGATAAGCCATTAAAAACTCACGGGTTTCCAGTTTTTTTCTATTCTCCAGCTGGATCTGTGTCAAGGCGATGCCTGCCGCGCCGCCACAGGCAACGTGGACGAAGGTTTTGCCGTCAGATGTGATCGTCCCCGGCTTGCCCGCAGGCGCTTTCGGCAAGAGTTCGGCGCCGAAGATCTTCAATCGGTCGTTTCCGAGGCGTGTTTCGGCCACGGGCCAGGGCTGGTACCCTCGGACCTGGCGCTCAATCTGCTCGGCTGGGAGGGACCAATCGATCACGGCCTCTTCCTTCGTGAGTTTTGCGGCGTGCGTGGCCTGAGCCTCGTCTTGCGGGGTGAACTGGGTGCGGCCGGATTCCACCATCTCCACCGCCTCCACCAAAGCATCGGCTCCCAGTTCCGCTAAGCGATCAAAGAGTGTTCCGGAGGTGTCTTGAGGCAGAATGGGCAACCGCCGGGTAAGGAGGATGTCTCCCGCATCCAGCTTGCGGACGATCCGTTGAACCGCGACGCCCGTTTCTTTCTCGCCATTCAAGATGGCGCGTTGGATGGGGGCCGCGCCTCGGTACTTCGGTAATAGCGATCCATGCACATTCAAACAACCCAGCGGCGGAAGCTCTAGGAGTTCTTTTTTCAAGAGCTGGCCGAAAGCCGCGACTAAAATCAGGTCGGGTTTTAAATCGCGCAACTGAGCGAGAACCTCGGGCGCATTCACATTCTCTACCGGGAGCACGGTAAGTCCGGATTTTTCCGCGAGCTGCTGAACTTCACTCGGCTGCGTCTTTAGCCCTCGGCCGACGGCGCGTGGTGGTTGGCAGACGACGGCGACAGGGGTTTTCCCTTTTTCCAAGAGCTTCGCTAACGAACTCGCAGCGAAGCCAGGAGTGCCCATGAATACCGTGCGCAACATGGCGGCAGTATGTCACGGGTGGGGCAATCTGGCGAGTCGGCTTGGCCCTTGTTTGAGCCGGGCCTGAACCTTCTCGGCGTCGGTGCCGAGGAAGCGTCTGTACCAGGCATCCACCGTTTCGGGAGGTTCTTCGGCAAGGCGTAAGCAGCGCTGGACGCGGTTCCCGCCCGCGACGAGAGTCGGCTCTTCATTCGCGAGCGGCTCGCAGTAGGCCGTCGCCCAAGCTGCTTTTGCGCTCTTGAGGAACTGCGCGGCGAGCGCCTCGGCCTGCGCCGTCATCCATTTCTCGGGATCTTGAAGGCCCGCAGACTGGGGAGTTAACCCGATTTGCGGGACATCCCAGTGGTGTTCGAAACCTCCGCTGCGCTCTTGCGCGCCATGCTCCAGGGCCACCGCTTCTTGGGTGGGCGTAAAGCTGCCCTTCACATAGAACTCCAAAACCTGCAGGTGGCTCCACCCAGAATAGGTCTGGGTGAGAGGGCGGCCGTCGCGCATTCCGTAACCATGCACGCGCTCTTCGGGGAGACGGGCGTGATCGAGGACAAAATCTCCCGTGAGTACAATGGGCAGCGCCCGGCGGCCATTGGGTGAGTACCAAGGCGATTGCTCGAAAGCTTTTTGCAGGCTGCGGCGTAGGCTCGCTTGGAAAGCGCGCGGCAGCCCGCGCACTTGGTTGTCGACGGAAATTCCCCGGAATAATTCAGAAGGCGCTGCGGTCTTCTGGGGCGGGATCGCCCAGACCCGGCAAATCTTTTCTACGAATTCCTGGAGGTAGGGTTCTTCGGCCTTGGCGATCTTGCGCCAAGAGCGGCATTGCGCGCGGCCAGATTCCACGACTTCTTTGCCCAAGGGGCCAGGCAGCTGAGGGGTTTTTTCCAGGGCGAGAAGGGCGGAAAACGGCCGGTCCTGATCGAGCGCCAAACGAGCTTGCTTCTCGGGAGGTAAGGTAGAACACGCCACCACGCAAAAGGGTGCAAGGAGTGCAAACTTTTTGAAATGCTGTAACGTTCCCACCTTGAGAGGAGGACGTTGCAAGGCACGAGAAGTGACAAAGATTATGGGCAGGTGTTCGGAGCTACTAGAGGTCGATTTGCTTCCCAAGACGGCGTTTCACGAGCTGTTTTTGAATGACTCCGAGCCTGTCGATGAAGAGAATTCCATCGAGGTGGTCGTGCTCGTGTTGGATGGCGACGGCGAGTAACCCTTCGGCTCTCAATTCTTGGCGATGGCCGAAGCGATCTTGGTAGGTCACGAGAACCATTTCGCTGCGGTTCACGGGCTCGCCGATACCAGGAACACTCAGGCAGCCTTCTTCGAAGCTCGCCTTGCCGGTCAATTGAGAGAGTTCGGGGTTAATGAATTCGTAGCGTTCCTTAGGGAAGCCTTCCTGCAAGCCGAGATCGATGATGAAGGCGCGGACCTTCTCGCCCACCTGTGGGGCGGCGATGCCAATGCCGCGAGCGGCGAGCATCGTTTCATGCAAGTCGTCGAGCAGGCGGTGGAGTTTCTGGTCAAATGCCGTGACGGGCTTAGAAACTTCGCGCAAACGCGGATCTGGGTAATGTAGGATTTCTAGAACCATCAGATCCTCAAGAGGCGAAGTCCCGCCACGGTTAGGAAAATAAAGTTCGGGGCCCAACCCGCAACGACAGGCGGGATATGCGCGCTTTTGCCCACCGATACACTCAAACGAGAGAGCAACAGGTAGATGAAGATCAGCAGGAAACAATAGCCCACGCTACGGGCTGCTGAATGTGTTTTCAGGGGGTTCAGTGCGAAGGGGAATGCCAAGAGGATAAGAATGAGCGGCGTGAAAACAAGCGCCACGCGCTCGTGGTAGTTCACTCGCTGTTGGGTGACGTCCAAGCCATAGTCTTTGTTACGTTCGATGTACTCCCGAAGATCGCGCAAGCGCATGGCTTCGTCGGAGGTCTTGTTCACCTTAAAATCTTTGGGTTTTTCCCGAATGACATGGCGCTTGTGTTTGAAGCCCATCGCGATGGGGTACTGCGAGTCAGGAGGGTAGGTAACGACCGTTCCGTCGCGCAGGTCCCAATCCTTGCCGTCAAACTCGGCTTCCGCAGCGACGATGCGCTCCAGGAGATAGTAGTTCGACGTGAAAACGTAGACTTTGACATCTTTCAGCAGGTTTTTTTCCGGGATAAAACTGCCGACGTTATAAATCATGCTGCCATTGCGGTACCAAAAATTCTGCCGCGTAAATTCGACGAGGTTCTCTGAGGATGAGGGGTCTTTGCCCTGAGACAGCAGGACATGCTTTCGGTTGAATAGCGGCACCGCGGAGTCCAGGACTATGAAACAAACCGTGCTCACACACGCGATCAAAGCCACGAAAGTGGAAAGGATGCGAAGCGTGCTATTTCCCGAAGTATAGAGTGCGAGTGTTTCATTTTGCCGCGACATGGACGTCAGCACGAGCAGCGTCGCCATCAAGCAAGAAAGCGGCACGAAAAGCTGGATCGCCTGCGGCATACGGTACAAGTAGAGCCGTAGCATTACCGACAAGGGTTCATGCGAACGCCAGAAATTGGTGAGGAAATCGATCCCGAGAAAAAGGGTCGCCAGCCCAAGCAGGATCAACACTAGGTAAACCAGTGTTTCCTTTACGAGGTACCGGTCGAGTGTGTCCATGTGTCCTTGGGCCTATTAAGGCGCGGTCTGCAACCACGCTTTGAAAGCGTCGAAAGCTTGTCCGAGATTCTCCGGCTGCGTCCCGCCGGCTTG
>JAIEOG010000380.1 GCA_019750655.1 bacterium | reverse complement strand
AGGTTTTCTTTTCCCGGATGCCCGCCAGCACTTCAGGGTGCTTGTTGTCGAGATAGTCGTTCAACCCTTTTTCGAATTCGCTGATTTTAGCTGTCGGCACTTTATCGAGTTTCCCCGTCGTACCGGCGTACACCATGACCACTTGGCGTTCGACCGCGAGCGGCTGGTACTGGCCTTGTTTGAGCAAGGCCACCATGCGCTCACCGCGTGCCAACATGTTCTGCGTCGCTTTATCCAAGTCAGAGCCGAACTGCGCGAAGGCCGCCATTTCGCGGTACTGCGCAAGGCTCAACCGCAACGTCCCTGCCACCTGGCGCATCGCTTTAATCTGAGCGCTTCCGCCCACGCGAGACACAGACAGACCGACGTTAATCGCCGGGCGAATCCCAGAGTAGAACAAGTCGGTATCCAAGAAGATCTGGCCATCAGTGATGGAGATCACGTTCGTCGGGATGTAAGCGGATACGTCGCCGGCTTGCGTTTCAATGATTGGCAAGGCCGTGAGGCTGCCGCCGCCTTCTTTGTCCGAAAGCTTCGCGGCGCGCTCGAGCAAGCGGCTGTGCAGATAGAAAACGTCGCCTGGGTACGCTTCGCGGCCTGGTGGGCGGCGGAGCAACAAGGAAAGCTGACGGTAAGCAGCGGCCTGTTTGGTCAAATCATCGTACACAATCAGCGCGTGGCGGCCACTGTCGCGGAAATATTCTGCCATCGTGACGCCCGTGTAGGGCGCGATGTACTGCAAGGGCGCTTGATCGCTCGCAGTTGCGGAAATCACGGTCGTGTATTCCATGGCGCCGGTGCTGCGTAGTTTTTCCACGACGTGGGCGACGGTCGAAGCCTTCTGCCCAATGGCGACGTAGAAGCAGTGCACGCCTTGGCCTTTTTGGTTGATGATGGTGTCGATGGCGATTGCCGTCTTGCCCGTCTGGCGGTCACCGATGATGAGCTCACGTTGGCCGCGGCCAATCGGAACCATCGCGTCGATAGCTTTGATGCCCGTCTGCAGCGGCTCTTTCACCGATTGGCGGCTTACGATGCCCGGGGCCTTGATTTCTACGTTACGAGATTCTTTGGAGCCGAGAGGCCCTTTACCGTCGATAGGCTGGCCGATTGCGTTCAGCACACGGCCCACGAGGGCTTCGCCCACTGGCACTTGCAAGATCTTGCCTGTGCGCTTAACGGTGTCGCCTTCTTTCACAGACGCGACGTCGCCGAATACGGCAACCCCAACGCTGTCTTCTTCGAGGTTGAGCACCACGCCTTGCATGCCACCCGGGAACTCGACCATTTCGCTGACCATGGCGGCTTGAAGGCCATAGATTTTGGCCACGCCGTCCCCGACGCTCAAGATCGTGCCGGTTTCGGCGATCTGGACTTCTTTATCAAAACCTTCAATCCGTTTACGAATAATCGTGCTGATCTCGTCGGCGCGAATCTCCATTACACTTCTCCTTCAACTAGGGTCTCGCTCAGGGAATCGAGCCACCCGGATACTGTTCCATCAAAGGTGCGTCCGCCGGCCACCACTTTCAACCCGCCGACAACGGCAGGGTTGGTGGAGTACTGGGCGCGCACTTTCTTTCCTAAAACTTTCGTAAACTTATCTTCGACCGGTTTGCGGTCGGATTCGGGGAGGGCTTCTGCCGTCCACACTTCAATAGGCGCGATGCCTTCGTTCTCGAGTAAGCGCACTCGCAAGCGCTCCACGATCGCGCCCACCGCGCTCGCACGGCCTAGGGTCGCAAGACCCGTCAAAATCTTAGTGGCTTCTGGGGAAAGGCCCATCTTTGCGGCAATATCGCTGACGACGCCTTCTTTCTGCGTCACGGAAAAGCCCGGAGACGCAAAAACAATAGAAAGGTCCTTATGCCCGCCCGTGACGCCCGCGAACTTTTCCAGTTCACCTAAGATGCTGCTCGCACCGCGGTTGTCTTTGAGGCTGTCGAAAATCGCTTTGGCGTAGCGGTTGGCTACTTTACCCGGCGTGGCCATGGGAGACCCTTTCCAAGTAGTCAGTCAAAAGTTTGTGGTTGTCGGCGCTTTCGACGTGGTTGTCGAGATAGGCGCGGGCCTGGCTAATGCTTTCGCGGGCGATCTGCTGGCGCAAACGGCGCTTAGCGCGTTGAGATTCCGCTTGGATCACTACTTTAGAATCTTCCGAGATCCGCTTGGCTTCGCCATTGGCGCGCGCCAGCGTGCCTTCGCTATAGCGCTTGAGGCTTGCTTCCGTATCGAGATGGGCTTTGCGCATTTCTTCTGGAGCACCGGAGAGCTTTGCGGCCCACTTTTCTTTTTCTTGGCGAGCTTGAGCGGAAACCGAACGGGCCTCATTCACAAAAGTGCTGATTTCTTTGCTGCGGCCTTGGAAGAACTCGATAGCCGGGGTACGACCCGCTTTATAGAGGATCAAAACCACGACGCTGAAGTTGATCACCGTAGACAGGATGAGCAGTTGTTCTGAGGTCATGTCCGGGCGGTCTCCTGAGACTGAGAGCTGCGAGAAGCGCTGCCGGCCGAAACTTGTACTTTACGGCCTAGCATTTTCGAAACAATGGCACTGCTAAACTCTTGAACGCTCGATTCCAAAGAGCGGCGCGCTTTCTGCGTTTCTTCTTCTAGAGAAGCACGGGCGGCGTCATTGGCTGCAGAAGCTGCAGAACGGGCCGTTTGCAAAATGCTCTGCTCATGGGCGCCGATTTTTTTGCGCTCTTCATCGGCCCAAGCGGCGTTTTTCTGGCGCTCGGCCTTCACATACAGCTCGTACTCACGCTGCAGACGAACGGCTTCCGCGCGGTCTTTTTCAGCGGCTTCGGTCAAACCCACGGTTTGTTCCCGGCGAGCCTTCAAAAGGGCTAGGTACGGCTTGAAAACAAGGTGGTTCAACACGAAATAGGTCGCAAAGAAGATCCCCATCTGGATGAAGAAGGTCAAATCTGGGGTGAGGACTGGTTCGTGCATAGGTTCTTCTAATGGTTTTATCAGCTCTTCTGACAGCGGGCGCGGAGAATGGCTATCATGCTGCAAAAATCTATGTCAAGGCGCGCTCCGAGGGGGTTTCAAGGAATTTTCCGGATTTCCGGACGCAGATCCAAATACGCGAAACTGGCGTCGCGCTGGAGAAGAAAAAGCCCATCGCCGCGTTGGTTAGAACGCATCTGGTGAACGTTCTTCAAGGGAATGGAAGTTTCGCCCAAAAACCGCCCCCGGGTGAGGTCTAACCAAATCAAAGTCCCTTGCTGGGTGGCCGCTAAGGCATAGGCCCTGTCTTCAGCCCATGCCGGGCGGCTCAAAATCAAAACACTCGTGATATCCCCCAATCGGCCTTCGAGCGCTTCGACGCTAGGTGAACCAAAAGCAGACTCTGCTTGAAAGCGGTGGTGCTGGCCCGTAGCCCAAGACCAAAGGTAAATCGTGGGAGGAACGCCCCCGCGGCCCGTGAGCAAAGCACTCGGGTAGCCCCAAACCAACGCCTTTGAGCTACCGGGCACCAAAGAAAGGAAAGGCCGGCCGTGAATCGCGGCAAGAGGGAGCGTTTCGAGATCCCAGCTCTCCACTTGCCCGACTTCTTCCACCACACCCAGGAGCGGGACGGTGTGCGATTTGCGGTGAGGGCCCAATTCTTCGAGCCAGATGCGCCCTTCGCTATTGCGCATAAGCCGCAAGGGCCGGTGCAAATCATACGCGGGAGGCAAGACCGGTTCGAAACCTACTTGGGCAAAACCATTGTCCATGCTCCGGAGTTGGAACTCAAATGCGCCACCGCTCAGGCGGTAGGTTTGCTTTCCCACTGGCAGCTCCATGGGCAGGAGCTCGTCATGCCACCAGGCGAGTTCTTCAAACTCCGGGCCTTCGGCGTATTTTCCTTCGGACTCGAAGATCTTGAAAAGCCCCGAGCTAGCCGTGGAAACGTCTTGCCGTGAACGGACGGAAAGCGAAAACAACCCCGTGCCCTGGCGGCCAAACGCAAAAAGATCGCGGTGCCGGCGAACTACTACGGCGTCGCCGGCACGGTCTCTCAGATCA
>JAIEOG010000378.1 GCA_019750655.1 bacterium | reverse complement strand
AAGAGGCCTACACCATTATTTTGCCTCCGCCCAACGTAACGGGCGTTTTGCACATTGGCCACGCGCTAACCTGCACCCTCGAAGACATCTTGGTCCGCCGCAAGCGGATGCAGGGCTATAATGCCCTCTACTTGCCAGGGACTGACCACGCCGGGATTGCGACCCAGATGGTCGTCGACCGCCATATCCAAAAACAAGAAGGCCTCTCGCGCCACGATTTGGGCCGTGAAAAGTTTCTCCAGCGCGTCTGGAAGTGGAAAGAAGAATCCCAAGCGACGATTTTGAGCCAGCTGCAGCTGATGGGTTGTAGCCTGGATTGGAGCCGTCTGCGGTTTACTCTGGATGACACGAGTTCCTTCGCGGTGCGCGAATGCTTTGCGCGCCTCTACAAAGAAGGCCTGATTTACCGCGAGCAAGCCATCACGCAGTGGTGCCCCAAGTGCCGTACGGCGCTTTCGGACCTCGAAGTGAAGGCCAAGCAGGTGAAGGGCAAGCTTTGGTCGCTACGTTACGTTTCTGCCACGGATCCTTCCCAGGCTTTGATCGTCGCAACGACCCGCCCTGAGACACTGCTGGGTGACGTTGCTGTAGCGATCCACCCCGATGATCCGCGCTACACGGCGTGGAAGGGCAAGAAGGTCAGGATTCCGCTTCTCGGACGCGAGATTCCGGTGATTGAAGACACCTATGTCGATCTCGAATTCGGCACGGGCGCCTTGAAAATCACGCCGGGACACGACGTGAACGATTACGCTCTAGGGAAAAAACACGGCTTGCCGGTGATTTCCCTGTTCGACGACGCGGCGGTGCTCAATAGCCATGCCGGCACTTACCAGGGTTTGAACCGCGAAAAAGCACGCGAGAAAATGCTCCAGGATCTCACCGACCAAGGGCTCTTGGTGGGCGAGAAGGACCACCTCCATAACGTCGGGCATTGCGATCGTTGCAACACCATCGTCGAGCCCCGCGTGAGCGCGCAGTGGTTCGTCAACGCCAAGGTCTTGGCCGAGCCGGCGATTGAAGCCGTCGAGAAAAAAGAGATCAAGATCATCCCTGAAGAATGGGAAAAGACCTACTTCGAATGGATGCGCAATATCCGCCCGTGGTGCATCAGCCGCCAGCTGTGGTGGGGCCACCGTATTCCGATTTGGTACTGCGGCGCGTGCCAGCACATGATGACGTCCGTCGAAGATCCGACGGCCTGTGAGAAGTGCGGCGATCGCAACCTGCGGCAGGACGAAGACGTTCTCGATACGTGGTTTAGTTCAGGCCTCTGGCCGATTTCGACATTGGGCTGGCCGAAAGACACTCCGGATTTCCGCGCTTTCTATCCAAACAGCGTCATGGAAACCGGCTTCGATATCCTTTTCTTCTGGGTCGCGCGCATGATTATGCTCGGCAAGAAGATGACCGGGAAGTTCCCCTTTCACACCATTTACCTGCACCCGATGGTACGCGACGAATATGGACAGAAGATGTCCAAGACCAAAGGGAACGTGAAAGATCCTTTGGAGATCGTGCGCACCTGTGGCGCCGATGCCCTGCGCTTCACGCTCGCTTCCATGGCCGTGCACGGCCGCGATGTATTGCTTTCGGACGCGCGTATTGAAGGCTACCGCAATTTCGTGAACAAGATCTGGAATGCTTCACGTTTCGTAATGATGCATTTCGGAGATGTCACAGAGAGCAAGAGCGATCCGGGAAACGAAGCTAATCGCTGGATCCGCGCTCGCCTGAATGAGGCCAAGCGGGAGATGAATACGTCTCTGGAACAATACCGCTTCTTCGATGCGGCGAACTGCATTTACCACTTTATCTGGAGCGAGTACTGCGATTGGTTCATTGAGTTTTTGAAACCCGAACTCGAAGAACGCAAAGCCAGCCGTGATTCGACGGCGATTGAAGTTTTGGAAGAGGCCTTGCGCCTTTTGCACCCCATCATGCCGTTCGTGACCGAAGAGATCTGGCAACGCTTGCCGATTCGGGGCGCGCAGATTTCCATTAGCCAAGCGGAGTACCCTCAATACGCGCCCGGTGCTGTGGATGAAGATATCCAAAAGCGTGTTGGCCGCGCGATTGCGGTCGTCGAAGCCATTCGCTCCAAGCGCGGGGAAGCGAACCTTCCCCCGGGCGATGAAATCGATGCCTCTTTAGGTGCGAACCCGGCTTTGCTGGGTGAACTGAAATCTTTCGAAACGCGTATCAAACGGATGGCGAAACTGAAGTCTTTGAGCTTCGGTGGCGAGAAGAAGGCGGGGGAAGTTTTGATTCCCACGACCTATGGAAACGAAGCCTTGGAAATCCGCATCCCGCGGGAGCAGCTCATCGATCTAGAAGCGGACAAACTCCGCACCGAGAAAGAACTCCAAGGCGCCATCGGAGAACTGGAGCGCGCCCATGCCCGTCTGGCGAGCCCGGATTTTGTGGGCAAAGCGCCGGCGGATGTTGTTGCCGGTGTGCGCGAACGCAAAGAAGTTCTCGAACAGAAGGTAAAGTCGCTTCAGGCTTACTTGGCAGAACTGAAAGGCTAAGGCGTTTCGATTTCGCCGAGCTGGCGGATCTCTTCGATTAGAGTCTGGCGCCGAGCTTGGAGGGCGGGAATGCTCATGGCTCCCGAATCGCGTGAACCGACTTCCGTAGCTAGAGAAGCCAAAGGCATGGGGGCTGCAAACGCCGATGAGACCCGCTCCGTAACGGCGCTAGAAAAATAACCCGTCACTGCCGACGCGGCCCATTTACCCATCTTTCCGTACATTGAATCTGGCGATACGGAACAGAACTGCAATATCGACAGAAGACCGCGTTCCAGAAAACCCTTCGCCGTCGGGCCCAAGAGTTGCCCGTAGTGCACGCAACCGGATTCGACCGCTCCGACGAGTCTCTGGACATTGCCAGACCCAACCATGTTTTCTGCGGCCGACAAGATTCTAAGCTTCGCCTCGATAACGCCGAGTTCGGCAAGGGCGCGTTCTCGGGGTGTGCGCTGGGGCTCATCTTGCCAAGCGGCGACTCGGCTGAGGGCGGCGGCTCCGATGTGCGCTGGCATCGGCTCAAAGAGTTCTGTCAGCGCCCACTGCTGTTCGACTTGCTGGGCATACACATGCGCACGCAGAGCCATCTGGATCAGTAGGAAGCGGGTGATGTTTTCACGCTGTCCGACTGCTGAGACTAAAAAACCTTGGAGGGCTTGCAGCGCTTTGGTGTCGATGCCGGTTTGATCGGCAGCTACGGAGGAAACGCTGGTTTCGGCTTCCTGAACCAATAGGAGCAAGACCCGTTTTGCAAAGTCTCGCTGTGTTTCGAAAGGGAGCTCCGGAAATCCTTCCAAGTAGACCTTTGCGGCCTCGGGTGTTCGGATTCCCTGTTCCCGCAATTCGATGGCGATTGCCTGCACAAGCAGAGGAGAGCTAATCAGGTGCACCAGCTGCAAGTGCGGCTGCAGGCGCGTTTGGATAACGGAGAGTTTGCGCAACCAATCGGGCAACGCTGTGTTTTGGAGGAAGGAGGGGAGGCTGTCCGCTACCTTTTCTCCTGGAATGTGTGCGAGCAGGCTCTCGGCGAAATCGCTCACCCGGCCGACAAACGCAAGAATGGTTCCGCAGCTGGGTTCGGGTTCGTTTGGAGCAGGGAGGTCAGAGGCTCCCCATACGGGAGCTCCGACTGCCATGAATAAGCTGACACCTAAGGCGTGCCGTTTAAATTTTCCACCCAACATTTCCACGCGGCCAACAGACAAGCACCTTAGAGGCCCGCCGGCAAGGAATTCTTGACAGGCCGCGTTGAGGGTCGCCAACGCGCTTTAAGTGCGGTAATTTGTTTTTAAATGCCAGCCCTTGCGACACTCTTAAAGCGCTATCTGTTACCTCGCCAGGGGCATTTATTGAGTTTTGCGCTTTGGCTTTCGGTTGCTGGCGTGGCCGTCGGGGTCACACAGCTGCTGGTTGTGCTTTCGGTGATGACGGGTTTCATCGAGCTTTTCGAGCGCAACTACACGCGGATTTCCTCCGAAATC
>JAIEOG010000224.1 GCA_019750655.1 bacterium | reverse complement strand
ACGATTTCGAAGGCGTGGGCATCGATGGTTTGTACAACAAGCCGTCTGGTTCTTACGTGTCCAATATTAAAGACGTTAAGGCGAGAAGTATCATCCGGATGCGGGAAAACTTCGATGCAGAAGTCATCGATTCATCCCGCCAAATGAAATAAGGGCGATCATGGAAGCCAAATCAAACGCGGTTGTTCCTCTCCGGCTAGATGTCATTGGAGAGGATGGAAAAGTTCTCCACGCGAGTGAGTTCGTCAAAGAGAAGATTGTTCTCGGTCGAATTCTCTCCGCGGACGTTCGCATCGACGACCCGCGCGTTTCGCGTATCCACGCGCTGATCGAAGTGCGCGACGGTACAGTTTTAGTTACCGACTTAGCCAGCTCGCATGGCACCTACGTCAACGGCAAGAAAGTCGTTGAGTCGAAGCTCTCATTCGGCGACACGCTTCGGTTAGGCTACATCGATATCAAAGTTTCCAAGGGGTCTGGCGTTACCATGACCTCGCAGCCTTCCTTTGAAGGCCAGGTCGTGCAGGATGCGGAAGCTACCCGCATGGACATGCACGTCCAGGACGATGACAAGACTGGCGAACGCCGTCGCCCAGCCGATCGCCGCAAGAAAGATGCTTTCCCCGCAGAACACCGTATGGACGATCGCCGTGCTGGCGACCGCCGTAACGATGAGCGCACGTCCGAGCGCCGCCGACCACAAGAGCCGGGCGTGCCCCCGACTTTACCAGCCGGAGTAGACAAAGATCGCCGCTCAGGCATGGATCGCCGCTCTGAGTTGGATTACGAACGCCGCTTGGGAGATCGCCGCCGTGGAGATCGCCGCGTTTTCGATATCACGAGCCTTGAGCGCCGTATCGAAGACCGCCGCACGCGCCGTGGGGATGACGACTTACTACCCGAAGAGCTAGAAAAGGCCTTCGAGGCTCCGGAACACGCCCGTGAAATTGAAGTCACGGCTCTCTGGGGGGACCATATTTTGGATGTGTCGAACTACCACGATCCGGTGGTTTTGACCGTCGGCGAATCGCCGAGCAACGAATACATCATTCCTAGCGAAGGCATTCCGGAAGAGTTCCCGCTTATCACGATTGAAGAAGATGGCGGCGCTTTCCTAGCTTTCACCGATGAAATGTCGGGCACGGTCCGCGCTCGCGACAGAATCTATAGTCTTAAAGACTTGCGCGAAGAAAAGTTCGTTAAGCAATTCTCGAACTACCACGTCGTTTCGCTGAAGCAGGACGATTTTGCCAAGGTCTCTATCGGCAACATCAACTTCTTCATGCTCTATGTCCGGCCCGCACCGCGCATTAAAGCCGCTCCGTTGTTTGAAAACGATGCCGTTTTCGTGCGGTCGATGATTGGTTCCTTCTTGGTGTTGTTCCTGATGTTCCTGGGAGCTACGTTCATTGAGCCCGCGAAGCCTGTGACGATTGAAATGGTTCCTGAGCGCATCGCAAAGATCGTCGTGCGCAAGAAGCCAAAGATTCCAGATGCTATCGTCGCTAAGAACGAAGAAGCCAAGCAAGGCGGCTCTGTGAAGGGTGAGGGCGGCAGAGCTCCAGAGCCAGAAGGCGAAGCCGGCAAGCCGGATGCGCCGAAAAAGCCGGAGAAGCCGCAGGCCATGGCGCCAAAGTCGGAAAAGAAACCCGATCCGGCCCCCGTCGCGCCTCCGGCCCCAGCGAAACCCGCACCGCCGAAACCTACTCGTAAAGTGGTCGATCAGACCAAAGCGAAAAAGGTCGGCATGCTAGAAGCCTTGAGCCGCAGCGGAATCCAGAAAGACTTGAAGAATCTCATTAACTCCACGGCCGGCAACGCCGCGGGCTTTGAGGATTTCGACAAAGCCGTTTCAGGAATGAAGGGCCAGACGATCGAGCAATCGGCCGGCGCTGGTGGCAAAGGGCTAAAGGGCGTGGATGTGGGTGGCGGTGGCAAGACCATCGGCATCGACGGTCCGTCGACCAAGGGTCTGGGCCGTGGCTACGAAGGCGATGGTATCGGGGAAGGTATCTCGGGACCTGGCCGTTTGGGCCAGAAGGGCGAGCACTCGGTGAACATCGTTTCCGAAAACGTGCAGGTGCTCTCTGGCTTGCCGAAAGACGTGATCAACGAAGTCGTCCAACGGCACCGCTCCGAAATCCGCGCTTGTTACGATGCAGCTTTGCAACGTAACCCGGGTCTCCGCGGCAAAGTCGTGGTGGCTTTCAACATCGCGCCAAACGGCATTGTGCAAACGGCGAGCGTGAAGGAAAGCACTCTCGGCGACGCAGGCCTTGGAAACTGCATCGTGTCTCGCGTGAAGTCCTGGGTGTTCCCAAAACCCGAGGCTCCTGTCGTGACCGAAGTTTCGGCTTACCCATTCTACCTGAACCCTGCGAACTAGTAGGGTAGGTACCTAGATCTTTACGGCCCGCGGCTAACCCCCGCGGGCTTTTTTTTGTCTTGCCCGATACAAGTCAGAGGACTAGTCCTCAGGCTTGTGGGGGGAACCATGGGTCGTTTTTTTAAGCTATCTCTCGCTCTATTTCACATCTCGTTAATCGCCAGCGCGCTGGAGCTTCCGCCGGAACTCAAGCGGTGGTTGGACGATGCAGACATTGCAGACGACAAGCCAATTGAGTTAGTCCTCTCGGGGATCCCGCTCGCCCAGATCGAAGAATTAGAGACTGCCTTGGATAAAACCAAGACCTCCCTAAAAGCCTATCAGTTTTCGAACCAGTCCCTCTCTATTGCCACTACGAAAGCCGGTTTGAGCCGAGTCGTTTCTCGCGCGGGCGATTTCAAGATTGTTTCCATTCAAAGCACTTCAGACTTAGGAAACTTTGCAAATGTGTTGTCGGCACTGGGTGAAGTCCGTCGAGATTTTGAAGCGGGTAAGCTCAAGGCCGATGAAGCCGTTGCGCACTCGATTGGTTTCTTAAAGTCCGAGTTCAACTTGAAGAAAGAGCTTAGCGACAATGACCGCGTGGCGATTGCTGTGGCTCTTTTGGATCCGGCGTTTGATCGGCTTAGAGTCGAGAACATTATTGAGAAAGTGCGCTATGGCTACTCCACAGGCATCACTTTTAAGAATGAGATCACGCTCCGGAACGCAACGCCGCCCGTGAGCCCGGACGCGCGCCACGTGTATCTTTTTAGAAACAGCTTCCCTGAGTACAAGGGCGCCTCCTACCTTTGGCGCCTCGTTGCCCTAGAGGCAGATGCCGCGGAATACGTGTTAGCGGCAAAACTTCCCGAGGGGGCGCGCTATGAACGCATAGCGGGAAGCTCCGATACACAACCCAAGTTTAAGCTGATTCGTAAGTAGCCTCTCGCGCGAGGTGTTAGATGGTCGGTGTTAAGCCGGAAGTGAGCGCGGGCAGTTTCTGATCCTGAGCGACTGCGTTTGTAAGCGGCTTGGGATCCATTTTCGTGGTCTTAGTGAATCCGCGCACAGTATTCATCAGTCCGAGGCCTTCAGGGTTGTTGTATCCCACAGTTTCCACGGCGGGGCGTTCCCCTACCGACGGTGGCTGGACCAAAGTCAAAAGAGGTTCTTGCTGTTTAGCCGGAAGTCCGGAGATGAGCAGATCTAGGTCTGTCTGGTTCAGGGCTGCGACCGAAGGTTCAGGGATCTCTATCGGCGCCGACTGTGGGACGGAAGCGATGCCGCGGTCGGCGGAATCCGAAGAGTCGGCGGAGGCATAAAGCTCATTCGAGGATCCACCAGACACTGGGGAACCATTTCCTTCCGAGGCGGTGCCATAGGCATTCGCTGCGCGTTCCGCACGGCCCACAGCTGTGACTTGCTTACGGCGGCTTACCCAGCCGCCGTTGGTATCCTGGTTTTCCGTGCCGTTTTGCTGGGGCATTTCGCCCAGAGGGTTCGTTTTCTGTGAGCCCGTTGTCTGAACTCCGCTGCCGCCCGCGACATAAGCCAGTAGCCCATCGCGTTTGGGATTCGGAATACCTGCGAGTGAAGCGGTTGCCGGTGCCGCACTTTCTTTAGC
>JAIEOG010000149.1 GCA_019750655.1 bacterium | reverse complement strand
CTATTTCTATGAAGAAGCCAATGCGGAACACTACGAATCGAAAGACATCTTGAAGATGCATTTCGACTTTATTGGCCGGATTACCGACGTCGCTAAAACGACGCAGGTGAAAGTCGCAGAACAGCCGGCCCCGCCCGCCGAGCCCAGCGTTAAGGCCACTCCGAAGCCTGCGGCCAAAGCCTCTTCCCGCAAGCCGCGCTAAGCGTTTTCCATCTGCCCAGCACGGTGGTAGCGTTGCCGGGCTCTATGAACAAGAACCTCATCTTCATCGTGGCTTATAACCACGAAACGTCGTTGGCGTCGGTAATCGGCCGTATCCCGACGGCGATTCTCGAAGACCCCTCTAACGAGGTCTTGGTCATCGACGATGGCAGCCGCGATCGCACTTTCTTCGTGGGAAATGAGCTCAGCGAAAAGCTGGCTCCGAAGGCGCGCCTGACCGTCCTGAAAAACCCCGTGAACCAAGGGTATGGCGGCAATCAAAAACTCGGTTACCGCTATGCCATCGACCAGGGGTTTGAACGCGTCATCCTCGTCCACGGCGATGGCCAATATGCGCCGGAAATCCTCGGCGATTTTATCCGGCAGTACGAGAGCGCGGAAAAGCCCGACGCCGTTTTCGGCACGCGTGTGAGCGAGTGGCGAAGCGCCTTAAAGGGCGGAATGCCCGTGTATAAACTCGTCGGTAACCGCATTCTGACGTGGTTGCAAAACCGGCTGCTTTCCGCCGGCATGTCTGAGTTCCACAGTGGGTACCGGTCTTACTCCACGGCTCTTTTGCGGCGGATTCCTTTTGAGCGCAATTCCGGCGATTTTCATTTCGATACCGAGATCATCATCCAGACGTTGGCGGCTGGCGGAAAAATCGTCGAGATTCCGATCCCCACACACTATGGGGATGAGATCTGCCATGTGAATGGTTTCCAGTACGCTTGGAACGTTTTGCTAGCGTCGACCCACTACAAGCTGCAGAAGATGGGCTTTCTCTATGATCGCCGCTTCGATGTGCCGATGGCTTATACCTACACTTGGAAAGACAGCCCTTATTCCAGCCACTCGCGGCTCGTAGAAAAAGTTCCCGCGGGGTCGCGCGTTTTGGATATTGGCTGTGGGCAGGGCGCGTTGGCCCAGCGCCTGGTCGCCAAGGGCTGCACGGTGCATGGGGTGGATGTCGTAGAAGCTGACCAAGTCGGCCCTTCAGTGCAACGCTACTGGCGCATTGATCTCAACCGAGAGCGAGAAAAGCTCGCGGGTGTTTTAGCGACAAACGTTTACGACGTTATAGTTCTTGGGGATGTCATCGAGCACCTCAATGACCCAGAAGAATTCTTAGATCTCGTACGGGCCAATGCCTCGAACCCGATTCGGGTGGTGGTTTCGACGGGGAATGTCGCTTTTATCGTCGTGCGGTTCATGCTGATGCTGGGCCAGTTCAACTACGGCCCCAAAGGTATTCTGGACCGAACACACACACGCCTTTTCACGCGCGCTTCCATCCGCCGGATTCTCGAGCAGTCGGGGTATCGGGTAGAAGGTTTTCAAGTGGCGCCTTTGCCGTTCTCGGTCGTCTTTCCCGGGGCTCCCCGCTTCGCGCACGTACTCGAGAAGCTGAGCTTTGGTTTGGCTCGGCTTCGCCATGGCTTGTTCGCATTTCAGCTGATTTATGAAGCGTGGCCGTCGCCGACAGCGCGGCATCTTTTGGCAGCGTCTAACCGCCACTCGGAGCTCTTACGCGCGGGTGGACCGGCGTTGACGCCAGCGGCGCCAAGCCGCGATACCGGCGAAGGTCGTAGCGAACACCCCACCGAAAAATACCAGCCCCAAGGTAGCGCCTGAAGACCCCAGCGCACTGGGTTCATTTCCAATAGCTGCGAGTGCGACCCCGGCTTCGTCGTCAAAAGACGGGAAGTCGACAGCTTCCGGCATATCGCCGTCTTGGCTGGCGGTGCCTCGGAGTGCGGAACCAGAAAGCGTATCAATCGCCAAAAGCGTTAGCGCTTCTTGTGCCCACTTGCCGGCTTTAGCCGTCATGCGAGAAAACCAAGAAGGGTTGTTGGATTGCAAAGCGCCTTTTTGATCGACGGCGCCCTTTTCCGAAAACAGACTTGTCGCTGCTTGCAGCGCAGAGCCGCTGCCTGCGCCCGAAGCGCCAGCGGCTAGAGAAGTGCCGGAGACCTTGTCTGGATCTTGTGTGCCAGCGATGTCTTTGGAAAGCTTCAGTGGGATGCCACCGCGGCTCGGATCTTCCGAGGCCACATCACGTACGGGAACACCCATCCCGGCCGAGTAAAGCGCTAGCCCCGCCCCTTGTGCCGGAGTGGCACCATCGACGGTTGTTAAGGACTTCGTGTCTTGGGCGGAGCCCATAGCTTGAGTGATGGCGGAGTCTAAGCTCGCGCCGTTTTCGAGGTACGGCTTCACTTTGTCCATTACCTGTTGGGCCTGATCGGGCGTGATTTCCCGACGGCTCACGCGTTCATCCAAAGCGGATTGAAGGCTTTCCACGCGGGCTGCAGGCGAAGCCAGACTCTCTGGAATGGCAGCATCTACGGCACCCGGCATCGTCGGCACTGCGGCGTTTACGCCACCGTGGCCAGCCGTCAAAATCGGGCCCGCTACCTCTGGGTGGCGCATATCCAATGCGGCATCGGGTTCCAAAACCATATCGATTTTCTGAGGAACGCCGCCCGCGATAGTTGTGGAAGAAGAAAAAACACCGCCACCGGCAATGCTTCCAACGGGAGCGGGTTTCGCATTCTCAGTCGGGATAGAAGGTGTTGGCGTGGTTCCAGGAGAACCACCAGGATCTTTCGTCCCTGCCGCTTCCTCTTTCGGAAAACTTTTCATGATGCTTTCAGAACTCGCATTGATTGCGTTCTTGGCCATATCCTGGCCTTCTTTGCTGCAGTATTCACTGAGTTGCTTTTCGGTAAACTCCGGATGAGGGTTTTGTGTGCTTGGCTTTGAACCGGAACTTGTGTTGTCCGCAGAACTAGACGAATTAGAGGTGCTTTGCTGAATAGAGGAGCTGGGCTGGCGCTCTCCCTCTTTATCCGCAGTTTGATCCGGGTTCTTTTTCGGGTCTTCGCTGACCCGCACACAAGCCTGGTACTCAGCCTCATTAGATTGAACGATATCTTTGCGCAGCTGGCCGAGGATTGCTTGGCGCTCTTCGTTGCTGGCGCCCGCGGGAACAAGGCGATCCATCGCCTCTTGCATGCTCGCGCCGATCGCAGTGTTATAGTCTTCGACCTTGTAGTCCTTATAGGCCGCAAACTTTTGTTTGAGAATTTCGTTGATGTCCACTGTGGGCGGCGCCGCAATCGAAACTGCGGATACACCTATCACCCAAAGGGCCATCCATGGCTGCTTTCTCACGACTTAAGACCCCTTAAGGTTTAGTAGCCCGCCGGGATCGACGGGAGAACTTGGAAAACTTGTGGTTGCCCCAGCGTGCCGGTCGTCGTGGTGGTCGTGCCCGTTGTAGAAGTGCTGCTCGCTAAGACAAATGGGTTAGTTCCCAACGTGCCCGTTGTGCCGCTGGTGGCGACAGTAGCCGTTTGCGGGACCAAAACCATCGTGCCGTTAGGCTGCATCTGAGCGACGTAGCCTTGCAGGTTCACCGAAGGAACCGTGTTTTGCATCTTCTTAGCGATCAACATCGCGGGAAGATAATACTTAAACATGTCGTTAGGGCCTGTGCCGAGACCTGCTTGGTTCATCTGTTGGCCCACGCAGTTAATCGTGGCAACGCGTTGGTTTTGTGCCCAGTCGATAGTCTGTTGTTGGTTTGCGTAGGTGCCGTTATCGATTGCGGCCAAAGCGACTTCAAATTGTTTTACGGCGTCGGTGCAAGCTTGGCTGTTCGGCATATTGCCGCCAGAAGCATCGAAGCTGCTGGGGTTCTGCCCGTAGTTGACCATATAAGGAGCGAAAGTGCTGCAGCACGTGTTCCGTGCTGATTGCGCCAAAGAGTAAACGTTGGCT
>JAIEOG010000063.1 GCA_019750655.1 bacterium | reverse complement strand
CCCCTTTGAAGATGCTTTTGCCCGCGTGTTCGAACGTTACACACAAGTGCTCCAGCGTTCGTCCGCGGTAGACTTTGCGGACCTGATTTTGCTGACCGTGAAGCTTTTTCAGAATTTCCCGCGGATATTGAGCCAATACCACGCGCGGTTCCCGTTTGTTTTGGTGGATGAGTACCAGGACACTAACAAGTGCCAGTACCTGCTCATGAAGCTCCTTGCGGGCCGGGATGCGAATCTTTGCGCTGTCGGCGACGAAGATCAGTCGATTTACCGGTGGCGCGGGGCAGATATCTCCAACATTCTCAATTTCGAAAAAGACTTTCCGACGGCGAAAATCTTCAAACTCGAACAAAACTACCGCTCCAGCCGCAATATCATCGAAGCGGCAAGCCATGTGATTTCCCACAATACGGAGCGCCGAGATAAGAAACTTTGGACGCAGAACGCCGAAGGCGACAAGATCACTTTGCTCGAATGCTATGACGAGCATGACGAAGCTTCGAAAGTGGCAACGGAAGTCGTGAACGCGCTTTCGCAGGACTTCGAGCTAAACCAGGTTGCCGTCTTCTACCGCACCAATGCGCAATCGCGCGTTTTGGAAGACATGTTGCGCGCGTCGGGCATCCACTACCAGATTTTCGGTGGCTTAAAGTTTTACGATCGGCTCGAAGTCAAAGACATCCTGGCGTATCTTAAACTGATTTGTAATCCGGCCGATGATGTAAGCTTCCGCCGCATTGTGAATGTTCCGGCTCGTGGAATCGGGGCCGTTTCGCTCGAAAAGCTCGTCGATAAAGCGCGCCAGCACGGCGTGAGTCTTTATACACTTTTGGAGATGGCGTTTGGCCCGAAGCCCGAAGTTGCTTTGGAACTGGGCCGTGCAGAGCTAAAGTTCCGCGCCTTCTACCAAGTGGTGGAAAGCTTCCGTTCGCACAAACAGGATCTTCTGCCTTCGGACTTGATCAACTTGGTCATTGAGGATTCAGGGTATCGTAAGATGCTCGCCGATGAGCATTCTGCCGAGTCTCAAAGCCGCTTAGAAAACTTATTGGAATTGCGCCAAAGCGTCGTCGAACACGAACTGCGTGCCGGCGCGGAAAGTCCCGACAAGCAGCTGACCGTCGAAGGCTTCTTGGAAGAAATCGCGCTTGTTAGTGATATTGACCGCTTCGATCCGACTGCTCCCGCACTGAAGATGATGACCATCCATATGGCGAAGGGCTTGGAGTTTGATCTCGTCTTTATCGTTGGTCTGGAAGAAGAACTGTTTCCGAGTATCCGGCCCTGGGAGCCCGAAGAGCCTGGCGACATTGAAGAAGAGCGCCGGCTAATGTATGTCGGAATGACACGGGCGCGTAAGCGGCTTTACCTGCTTTACGCCAAGAACCGGACCGTTTTTGGAAACAAAGGCTTCCGGGTGATGAGCCGATTTATCGACGATATCCCCAAGCAGTATTTGGAAGAGAAACGCGCGGACTATTTCGCGCGCCGCCGTTCGGCGATCGATCGCCCGGGGCTTTTGCCTTTTGAACGCGCAGGCGAGTGGCCACCGCCCGAAGCTCCCGATGCAAACTCTGAAGAACAAACTCCCTCGGAGTTTGGTGACTGGTCGACTTCTCCTAGTGAGGAGTGGGAGACGGGCGGCATTCGGCAGGGAGCGCGCGTGGAGCATCCGCTTTTTGGGGAAGGCATCGTCCGGCGGACTTTGGGGCAGGATAAGCTCATCGTCGAATTCGCGGGGCGCGGGATGCGCAAGATCTCTCTGAAATTCACTCAACTCAAGGTGCTGTGATGTTGCAGCGCCTCGGTGACAAAGAACGCGCCCTTCTTGCTCCGCTGCGCGCGGAGATCTGGCGTGGTGAAATCTCCGTCGCACAGTTCGAAGAACGCAACCGGCGCTACTACGAGCACCCCTTTGGCCAGAAACGCATGCAGACGTGGGGCTGGTTTGAAAAGGGTGAACTCGTAACGAGTCTCGATGCGGTTTCCGTCCCCTTCTTAGAGCACCAATCAGGCCGCGCGCATGCGGTGGATGGCTGGCACTTGGCTTCGATCCTGACTCCGTTGGAATACCGCGGCCGAGGTTATGCGAGCCGAATGATCGACGCTTTCTTGCAGGCCCACCCGCGTATTTGCAGTCTCGCGTCGGGTGTCGGCACGGCGTTCTATGAAAAGCACGGCTTCCGCGCGCCCCACTCCTGGCATTGCGAAATCCCGGCGAGTTCCCCTGCAGACCAAGCGCCGTCGCAGGAAATTCCCGTTGGGGAGTTTGTCGGTGAGATGCGCGAGCACCGCCGCCGCCAAGTAGCGAGGCGCCCGGATTCCGCTGCCCTGCTGCCCGATGCCGTTTGGTGGGATTGGCTGGGCCTGATTTACGCCTATTATTGCGAGACGCGGGGGCTTCAAGTGCCTCGCGGCCGGTTTCTCCGTACCGAGCTGGAGAGTGGGCCAGTTTGGTTAGCGGCTCTGGAACACGCACCGAATAAGACGCTCGATATCTGGTGGGCGAGCGATTCTTCTCCCGCGTTGTCCAAGCACTTTGCGGGTTGGGCCGCAGAGCTTGGAATGGAAAAAGCCGCCTGGATGGCGGCGGAGAAGAATGCCTGGACCGTGAAACCCGCTTACCCCATGTTGCGCCCTGTAAATGCCGTCGGCCCACGCCTTCTCCTCGATTGCCAATTAGGCGATTGCTGGTAGGGTATCGGCCTTATGTTTACCCGCGAAGAAGTCTTGAAAATCGCCACCCTGGCCCGTCTGGAACTGTCTGCGGAAGAAGTCGAGCGTTACCAAAAGCAGCTCGGCCGCGTCCTAGAATACGTGCAGGAACTCAAAGCGCTCCCGACGCAACAAGATGCTTTTGTGAAACACATCCCACGCGATGCGGTGGCTTTTCGGGGCGATAAAGTATTGCCCTTTACCCCCGTGAAAAACTTGCTCGATAACGCCCCTGCCTTGGAAGACGGCGGCTTTCTCTTGCCGACGACGGTGGTGGAACACACATGAATACTTTCCGCAAACAAGGCGTCCAGGATCTCCTGGAAGGGTACCAGCGCAAAGAGTTCAAGCCTTCGCAGGTTGTGCAGGAGCTTTTGGAGACCGCGCAATCCGGCGATAAGCAAATCGGATCGTTCCTGCAATTCCGCCCCGAGGAAAGCCTAGCGCGGGCGAAAGATCTCGACGCGCGCCAAGGTGAGATGGCAAAACTCCCGCTCTATGGCGTGCCTATTGCCGTCAAAGACATCATCCACGTGCGTGGTTGGAAAACCACAGCAGCGTCTAAGATTTTGGAAAACTACACGGCGCCATACTCCGGCACTTGCGTGGAACGCTTGGAAGCCGCTGGTGCGATCGTGCTCGGCAAAGCGAACTGCGACGAATTCGCCATGGGCTCTTCCAACGAGAATAGCGCGTTTGGCCCTGTGAAAAACCCTTGGGACACGAAATTTGTCGCCGGCGGTTCGAGTGGTGGTTCGGCAGCGAGCGTTGCGGCGGGCTGGGTTCCAGGCTCGCTTGGCACGGACACGGGTGGATCCATTCGCCAACCTGCAAGCCTTTGCGGTGTGGTGGGAATTAAGCCGACCTATGGGCGTGTGAGCCGCTATGGCGTCATCGCGTTTGTGAGTTCCTTGGATCAGGTAGGGCCTTTTGGCCGTTCTACTTGGGACACGGCCCGGCTCCTCGAAACGATCTCGGGTTACGACGTCAAAGATGCGACGAGCTCCCGGGGCGTAGTTCCCCGCTACACGGAAACGCTGGCGACGACGGAGTCTCTGCGTGGTGTGAACGTCGGTGTTGCGCCGGAATGGGTGCAGGGTCTCGAGCCCGAAGTAAAAGCCTCGTTCGATGCGTCTTTGGAAAAGCTGAAGAGCTTGGGTGCGAAAATCGTCGAGATTGCGTTGCCGCATGCGAAGTATTCGCTGTCGGTTTACTACCTGATCGCCGCTTCTGA
>JAIEOG010000194.1 GCA_019750655.1 bacterium | reverse complement strand
TCCGCTTTTAATTCAGAAACTAGAAGCCTCAAAACGCGCTTAGCGGAGAGATAAATGAACTCTTCCCCCTTGGCGAACGGGATACCATTGAACCGGGTTAATCGGACGCCATCTCCGACTTCATCGTCAGTCATACGCCTCTCCATCAATTCTAGATATTCGACCAGTTCATTTGACCAAGCTGACCGTGGGCCACTTTGCTTAGTCAGCAAGTCATATATCTGGCTCCATTCAACGTGTGTCCACGGGGCCGGCAATCCCGCGGTTTCAACGCCCGTGATAAGCAGTGCCTTTACGCAGCGAAAAGCGACCTCGCTGTCATGCACGGTTAGTCTTCGTTCTAGCGTTGCGGTATGAGCGCGAAGCTGGGGCAGCCTGACGCTGGCCGTGAGCTTAATTTCTAAAGCTATAGCCTTGCCGTCTGGAGCAAGAATAAGCGCATCGGGCAGACCCCTTTCGCCGGGCAGTCCTTTTTCGCCGAACGCCACGCCCGGAAGGCGCTGTTCAGCAATCGAAAGCTGTTTGGGATTGGATAAGGCGCCTGGTGCGAACTTACTAAGGAAGGCCTTCAAAAAGGCGCGGTCCTTATCTAGCGCCACAACAAGCGCATGTGTAAGTCGGTTCTCACGCCCCTCAAACTGGTCGAATACATTTCGAGGTTTGGCAGCAATTTTCGCGTTCGTCATCGGGCCCCCGCTTCGGACTTCTACCTTAGCGTGCCCCGAAACCTGTCCCTAGACGTTCTTTTAGCTGCTAACAGGGACTGCCGGTGGTCGTGCCATTGCCTTTTTGAGCTACGCGCGAGCGCACATAATTTCTTCTACGCGGGTAGTGTAGCGAGGGGAGACATTGCGCTGGCGACCTGCCCAGCTAGCTTGGACAGGCACATGGGCGGGCCGGATCGAGCCACGTCCCTCTCGGGCATTGATAGCGTCCATTGCCTGCATCAGCTTTGCAGACTTTGCGGGATCTCTGGTCGGAAACATTTGCGCCGGCAGTTCTGAGGCGCGGTATAGGTCAACTAAAACCACGCCCGCTTTTTGATAGCGATAACCGTCCCTCCAAACAGACCGCGCTGCCCGCAATGCCGCAGCGATTAATGCAAAGCTATTGGCGGTTGGCTCAATCTCCACCGTCAGTCCACCCGAATACGGCGCATCCCCGTTGAAGCGGTTGGTGTGCATAAAGACCTGCATTGCCGATGCTTGTAGGCCGTGCTGACGCAGCTTTTCCCCCGCCCGCGTGGCGTAGCTAGCAACCGCTTCACGCATCTCCGTCCAGGTAGTCACGGCCTTTCCAAAGCTCCGTGTTACAGCCAAGGACTTCTTGGCGGCACTCAAGCCGGTCAGCGATATGCAGGATGTACCCCGCAACTCCGCGTGTGTTCGCAACCCCACCACTGTCAGTAGATCGCGCACATGATCGGAAGGCATGGCAACAAAATCGGCCACGGTCCGCACTCCCGATTTTTCCAGTTTCAAAACACTGGCGCGGCCCATGCCCCAGACTTCACCCAATGCAATGTCCTTGTAAGCGGATGCGCGATGAGCAGGGTCAGCGAGGTTAAGGACGCCTGGACCTGAACGGTTCTTTTTCGCCAGCTTGTTTGCGAGTTTCGCAATGGTCTTGGTTGGGCCAATGCCTACACAGGTCGGTATCTTTGCTACGCGCAGCACGGTCTCTCGAATTTTTGCGCTGTATTCCGTGAGGTCGTAGGGCATCCCCCTGTAGTCCATAAACATCTCATCAATGGAGTATGGCTCGACGAATGGCACGGCATCCAACAGAAGTTCGTAAACCCTGCGGCTCATGTCGCCATACAGCGAATAATTTGACGATCTCCACTGAACAGCTTTCATCTCTGGACGCTTGCTGATGATGTGCCAAGGGTCGCCCATTTTGACGCCGAGGTCTTTGGCTTCGTCCGTGCGTGCAATAGCGCACCCATCATTGTTTGACAGAACAACCAACGGCACGCCGCGCAGTTTTGGTTCAAAGGCTCTCTCACATGAGCAATAGAAACTGTTGCCATCAATCAGCGCGAACATTTCAGACATCAATTCGAACAAGAGCGCGGATGATTGCCCACACATCTACGTCGGCGGTCACCGGGACCGGCTCGCCCTTCGACGGCAACAAAAACCATTCGCCGTTTTTGCGTTTCAGCGTTGCTAGGATTACTTCCCCGCCGAACATGGCAACGCACACGCGGCCCGCTTCGGGGTCGGCGGTGGCGTCCGCAATCAGAATGTCGTTGTGGTCGATTCCGCGCTCTTTGAGATTCTGGCCGACGACCCTTACCGGATACATGCCTGGCTTGCGGAGGTCCAAGAGGGCGGCAAGGTCCACGACCTCTTCGATGTGATCCTGGGCGGGGCTCTGAAATCCCGTGGTCTCTCCACCTTTGTAGTCCGCCATTTGCCGGTCCCAATCCGAATCCAAGGCGGACTCTGCAATGTTCTTGATTTGTTCTCAAGGCAGGATTAGCGTGTCCTTCCTCGGAAAATGGGCGGATCGGCCCGCAGTGAAGGGAAGCAGCATATGGCGAGCGCAGCTGAATGGGTCCGGCAGATTATTGCCACTTCTCAGACCAAGCCGATGGCTACAGAGGCGGTCCTAAAGAGCTTAGAGCGGCACATCGGTCTGGGCGATAAGGCCCTACCACGGGTTCAAGCGGTCCTGGAGTATATCGACGGCGAGCTTGTCGAGCGCCGGGGCGGTCTGGTGATGCGCGATCTGTGGGCCACGGTCGCGGACTACATTGAGAAGGTGCAAGAGGCTCAGGCGGCAGCATGAGCGCGATTACGATCCAACCTACTCAGTCTTGAGCGGCAAAGCTATTTTGTGCTGCGAGAGCCGCGCCTTGGCTAGTTCGACTATATGCGGTGGGAAGCGATCCGCATATCGGACAACTAAATACTCCCCTGTGTACTGAGCTAAACCAGCTTTCAAGAGAAGGCCAAAGCCTTCCGTTTCCTTTTTTGCCGCAGTCCATTCGACAAGAGACTGAATAACACCTTTATTGTTTATCTTCTGTCGCGTGCGCGAGGCGCTGGTTGTCCGTCCGTTTCGTTCAGTCAGTAGCTGCTCGTAGGCTGCAAGAGTTTCGTGAAAATCGCGGATAATCGGATCGGCAGGATCGTCAGCATCTTTCCCCGCGATTTCACAGTATCGCCGAAAGACGTTTCGATAGATTTCGTGCTCTCCCTTTGAACGGGCACGATCCATGACGACGCGGCATTGGTCTGAAGTCTTTAGCTTGCTCACGTCATACATTGAAGTGCCTGGTGGTAATTTGCGAAAGGCTTGTAGGTTATTTTAACTCGCATTTTTGAAATAGACTTCACTCGTTCCGCAGTCTGCACATTCCCGGTAAAAGCTAGTCCCTTCTTTACGGATACGTTCCTTATGGCCGGATTGACCGCAACTCACCTTAATAGGCGTGTTGCCCATACAGCTATCGCACTTGAAGTAGTAGCCAAATTTTCCATGCTGAACAGCGAGCGTGTTCGCGCGGCAGTGACGGCATTGAGGCCCATGCGTTGGTGATATGGAGGTGTTGGTGCCTGACTCTGGAATAGCCTCAGCCGGTACGGATTCTAGTCCAAATTTAGCTGCATAATTAAAAGTTTTTGGTTTGTGGTAGCCCACCAATCGAGCTGCAACATCGGCGACAGAGTCGGTACGCGCAAAGTTAAAAACAGCTTTGACCAGACTCATTTGTTCCAGGTCTTTCATATAGGCCGTCAGAAATTGGTCCGCCTTCACCACCCGACTTGTGTCAAAATTCTTGGGGCGATCAATACGCGCTTTGGGCGACACTAGAACAAAACACTTAGTTTCTGGTTCTGGCATGTCCATTGATGCCATCAGCTTCCGCACCACGAGTGCGTGACGCTCAGCCTGTTCAATTGGCGATGCCATCCCTTCGTATGTTTTTTTCC
>JAIEOG010000332.1 GCA_019750655.1 bacterium | reverse complement strand
CCAATCCGGCGGGCATTGCGGTCAAATCCGACAATCTTAAAAGTGCGTGCGAGGTGGCAAGCCAGAGGCAACCCGACATAGCCCAAACCCAACACCCCGACGGGCGTCATACGGGCCTGGATTTTCTTCAAGAGTTTCTCGTGGTTTCCCAGGCTGCTGGGCGCTGGTGCGGAAGCGATACCTAATTGCGAACGTCTGGCCTGCATCGAAACTGACCCCCAAGGGGCTTTTCGGTGTGATGCGTCATTTTCTTTAGGGAGCCTTGCGGGTTTCCCAGCTCGAGGAATCCAGCGTGAAGAAGGCTAGGGGCGTGAGGAGGAGATAGGTCACCGGCATCAATATTCCGAGCGGAAGAAGCGATGCGGGAGACACGCGGTAAGCCTCGGGAAGGTCGCGGGTGCGCATCCGGTAGTGCAGCCCCAGAAACCCCAAGACAGCCAGGTGGAAGACCATAGCGAAGTTCCCCGCGCTATCGACAATGTGGTTCAGCACAAAGAGCGGGTAGAGAAACAGCATGCTGGCCACGCACAGGTAATGGATTGCAACTACGGGGTGTAAGCGACCCAAGCGAGGGAAAGCCCCCAGGAAATCCACGAGGTTCGAACGGCGCCACCGCACTTGCTGGGAAATCAGCTCGCTCAGAGACTCGGGCACGCGTGTGAAGCAAAGCGCGGCTTTTTCGAGGTGCGTGCGGTAGCCTCGCAGGACGATCTGCCGGGTGAGGAAACGATCCTCCCCATATTTTATCGCACAGCCGAAGAGTTGTCGGTTAAGCAGTGTGTGCTCGACTTCTAAGAGGACTTTACGCCGGTACGCCGTGAGGCAACCTGATAGGCACAGAACCGACCCAAACGCATTCTCCAGGTCTTTGAGAAATTCGTAACCTATAAAATACTTCACCGTCTGCAGCATGGTGAGCCAGTTCTGGTTGGCATTTTCTACCGCGATGCGCCCCCCGACGGCAGCGATTTGCGGCGAGGTAAAGCGTTTCATAAGAGCACGGATAGCCCCCGGTTCAATCCGGACGTCTGAGTCCACCGAAACGATAAATTCCGCCTGGGTCAGCCGAACGGCCGCGATGAGGCTAATGCGCTTGCCCTGATTCTTGCGGCTGCGCAATAGAGTGCCTCGAGGATCTCCGGCAATGGCTTCGAGCGCATAGTCAACTGATCGATCCGCCGAACAATCATCGACGATCGTGTAGGTGAGCTTGTCCGCCGGATAGTCGATCGCTTGGATGGAACGAATGGTTTTCTGGATGTGAAGGCCTTCGTTGTACATCGGCACCGTGATGCACACGGTGGGCAGGCCTTCTGGAACGGCTTCCCCGCTTCCAGACTTTCGGGCGAGCCATAGAAAAAAACGCCCGAGGATATAGCGATTGAGAAGAAGGATCAAAATCAGCGCGCCCGGGATGAGCTGGAGCTGCTCTACCGAGGGGAGAACGTCAAAAAAGCCCGTCATGGTGAGGGCCTGGGGGCGTCGGTCAGGGTGTAATCCACGACCATGTTGTCGGTGCGGAATCCAATGGTGTTGCCCGAGTGTATAGTGCCAACCCCATTAGATTTCCAAACGAGCCTTCCATCTAACCAAACATTGATCTGCGATGCCCCCGCTTCTGCCGACAACGTGTGGGTTTCGCCTTTTTGGAGTGGCCCTACGGGTGAGAGCTCGGTTCCGTCGATGGTACGGTAGCCGCGGTTTTCGCACTGGCCGTGGCTTACAGAACCCGGGTTGGTTTTGTCTTGTACGGCGATGGTGTTCTCTCTTCCCAAGCGCACCATGACGTAGAGCATGTTGCACTGGTTTTTACGCACGAGCATTAGGCCTAGCTGGTGACGGACAGCCCCGCTCCCCAACGCCTTCGCATCTATCATTTCCTCGACGATCTTAAATGTGGCCGTGGCTCTGAACGGGAACTCGGCTGCTTGATCGCGGCGGAACTTCGGTTGGTTGGCGTGGATCCATTGGCCCGAATCCAATTTCGGATCTAAAGCTGCTTCTGCTTCCGGCTCAATCGCCGCCTGCTGCGTGGGTGCCGGAACGGGGAGGCTAGAAACTTCCCGTAAGTTTTTAAGCTCCGTGCGCGCTTGCTGTGCATTCGCCGAGGCCAGAAGAAAGAGGCTGTAGCTACGAGCCGCCGCGGGCATTGTAAGAATGGTTGCTTCATCGAATTGGGCGGTTTGCATCACTTCTTTCAGGGCATGTTCGTGCTCTTCGAGGCCCGGCAGTTTCTCCCCGAGATGGTGGACCTGATCATCCACGGTGACGTAGGTTTCGTGCTCGGGCAGTTTTTCCGGCCGGCGCGTACGCACCCAATTCAGGTGCTTTTCCACTTCAGCACCCCCGAAAGAAGCGAACACCGCTCCTAGGTTCATGCGCATTTCAAAGCCTACATAAGTGGATCCACCCTGGTTTCCATAAGTGGGGTTAGTCAGCGATTGGTAGGCAGCGGCCAAGTTGAGGCTCACGCCGTCGAGAAGTTCTTTCTGCCGTTGGAGACGCAATTCTCTTTGAAGCGCTTCTTCCAACCGGCCCCGCGCGGCTTGGACGGGATTGTCTATAGGCATCTGGCTCAAGACGGAGCGAATGGCGGCGTGTTTCTGCGAAGCGCGTGCTTGTTGTCTACGTGCTTGTTCTAGCTCAAAATTGTCGTCTGCAAGGGAAGTGCGGGCAAGTGTAACGCCGCTCATCACGGCTTCCATGTCACGCACGGTGGCGCTGCCGTCTTTGAACCTTTTCTGGAACATGTTGGTTGCGCGTTCTAAGAGCTCGAGCCCATGGATCAGGATGTCGCGCTTAGCTTCTAATCCCCGAATGCGCGCATTCGACAGGCGGACCTGCGTCTCGACTTCGGTTTGATCAGAAGCGACTTCGAAGATCGCTTCTGCGCGGGCGCGGTCGCAGGCGGCGCTGCGCAGACCATTGAGCACGGAATATTTTCCGATGGAAATCAAGTCGTACTCTGCTCCCACACGCAGCCGCTGAACATCCATCACGGGAGTGGCTGAATTCGTGGGGACTGCGGAGCGTGTGAATGTCGAAAATAACGAAGGTGTTAGGTATTGCGCTGCCTGGGCGGAGTGGGAGTAATCTAGAAAATCACAATAGGCGTCGATTTCTTTGCGGTCGAAAGCGGAGACGGAGCCCGCCCAAAGCATCGCCGTTAGGAGTGTCCACCGGCTCACCATAAGAAGGGAGGCCTCCCCAAGAAGAGCAGGGGTTTCTCTGCGACGACAACATCGTCCGCAGCAATCTCGAGATACGTGCCGCGCAAGCCGTGGTTAAAGAACGGGTGTGTGCCGGAAACTTCGTCCGGGTGCTGGCTGCGTACAGCACCGACTCGGTGGCACCAGAAGAAATAGAAACGGCATGAGTAGACGGCCGTTTCTTCGCCAAGGTGGCTGCGGTTGGCGTGCGGCAGGAATGCCATCGCGACCGGCGTGTTGGCTGCTTCGACGAAAGGCGATTTCGCCATGTTCTTCACAACGGACGTGTAAAGCGCGACTTGGCTATCGAGGTGTTTAAGGGTGCCCTCGAGTACTGTAAATTTAGACTGCGCTTGTTTAATCGCCAGGTCTGTTTCCATCAAGCTGCGGACGACGTTTGCTGTGCCACGATCGAAACGCTTCGATTCGAGTGCTTTGAGCAGCTCATCCCGATCGCCGGAAGCGAAATACCGGTTCGCCACTGTCCGAGTGAATTTTGGTGTTGAGTAGAGCGACTTGCGTTCAAAACGCATTTGCTGGCGGTCCACTTCGAGCAGCAGCTTGCGCTTCTGGGCGTCGGTGATCAGGCGCCGGTCAAATTCAGAACGGATATTCTCGCGCCACTTTTCAAAGTCCTTGGGTTGGCGGATGTTCGGATTCACCAGCCCCTGCTCGAGTTGGTTCGTGCGCTCCTGATCGAGAAGGGC
>JAIEOG010000379.1 GCA_019750655.1 bacterium | reverse complement strand
CGAGTGCCGCACCCAGGACGCAGATAAACCTGAGTTGCCTGGTGCGGGGTCTATACCTGCCCGCTCGCCTCCCATGCTTGCCTGAGCCTAACCACCCCAGAGCGGGTCGCCGCAGAGATTGGCAGTGTCTTTGGAATTAAGACCAGACTAGAATGACGCGGATGCGGTGGTTACTCGGCTTAACATTGCTTTTTGCCCAAGCGGCTCTTGCGGAGTCGTACATCACCTTCCCTTCCGATATCGATTGGGTCACTCGCGATACCGCGCACTTTAAAATTCTCTACCGCCGCGGTTCCGATGCACCAGCGCTTCGCACTCTAGCTGCGGCCGAGCGCGCCCACGCTTTGCTCGCCCCGATTTTTGGAGAAACACCGCCGGTCACTTGGATCGTGCTCGCCGACTTCCAAGATGCGCTGAATGGCTACGCCATTGATTACCCGATGCCGCACTTCGTGGTGTTTCTGTCGCCGCCGGAATCTTCCGGGCAGCTAGCCGCCTTAGATCAGTGGCTCGATTCCGTCGTGCTGCATGAGTACACGCACGTGCTCCACCTCTACCCAGCACACGGCGCATGGTCTTTTCTGCGCACTCTTTTCGGTGCGTGGATTTTGCCCAACGGCTTGATGCCCTCGCACCTGCATGAGGGTTTGGCGACGTTCATGGAAACCGAGCTCACGAAAGGTGGCCGCGGGCGCTCTCCAGGATTCAAAGCCACCACGCGCATGGCAGTGAAAGAAGACGCCTGGGGAAAAGACTTCGTCCCGCTCGACCTTTTAGAAGGCAGCGCTACACGCTGGCCACAGGGCATGGCGCCTTATTACTTCGGCTACTACCTCTACGAGGAACTCTGGCGCCGTAAAAAAGCCGAAGGCATCGGCGCTTTCGTGCAGAAAACGAGCCGCGCTTGGCCTTACCTGATCCAAGAGCCCATCACGGAAGTTTACGGGGAAGACTACCCATCGCTCTGGCGGGCCGTATTTGAAAAACAACGGGCCATCGCGAAAGAAGAGATCGCGCAAAAGGAACGCACGCCCCTCTCCCAGGTGCGGCACTTGACGCAAACACGTTTCACGAAATGGGACTTGAGCCTTTCGCCCGACGGTAAACAGCTCGCTTACCGCCAAAACCACCCCGATACGGGCAATCGCTTGTTCCTGCAACCCACGGACTTAAAAGAAGCCACGAGCTTTGAGTTTGATCCCGGCCATCCGGAAGGCCTGTGCTGGCTTTCTGTGGGGGGCAAGCAAACGCTCGTTTTTTCTGAGACAGACAGCGCCGACGGTTATTCTAAGAATGTCTTGCGGTTTTACGACGCGGAAGAAAAAAAGCGTTCGACTCCGACAGTCGATAATAAAGCGATCGATCACGTCCACGCCGTCGGCTGCGCCGCCCAAGGCCGGCGCCTGCTGACGTACCAGGAATCGGCCTATGAAGGTTGGGTGCGCGAGTGGGCTAGCGAAGACGGCACACGCTGGCAGAGCACGCGTGAATGGAAACTCCAACCTGGCGATTGGGTAACGTCACTGTTCTTTCAAGAACCCGGCTTTGCGATCCGCCGCGCAGGCAACACACTCGTTTACCGCTGGACGAAAACGGAGCCCGAACTCGTCCTAACCCTGCCGGGCCATTTTCACCGCATCGCAACGACGGACCGCGCGGGCGAATACCTCGCCATCGGCGCCTTTGACGGGACCGACGAAGTCTTTCGGATCCAGACGCAAGACCGCTCCTACCGGCGTGTGATTTCCGTGCTCGGAGGCGTGGGTGCTTTTGCAACGGACGGCAACCGTTGGTGGACCCTAGACTACCGCCATGGGGGTTACGACTTAGCCGAGTCGGTGCCGGTCATCGCACCAAAACGCCCACTCCCACCCGCATCGCCGGCAGCAGAACCACTGCCCACCATCGCGGTTTCCGACGCCAAAGACTATTCCGCGCGCTCTACTATGCTACCCACGGGCTGGATGCCCTCCATGCTGATTGTTCCGGCCGGCATTCAGTTCTCGGCGTGGATTCCAGGATTCGATGTTTCTCAAAAGCACGTCTACAGCCTCTTCGGAGGGTACGACACCCGCGGCAGCCCGTTTGTGATGCTGGACTACACCTACCGCTTCGGGCTCACCCGCCAGCTAGCGATGAGTTTTGACTACGTCCCGAGTTACATCATTTCGAGCAGCGCATTTTTCCGCCAATGGGGCGGGAGCATCGCGTACAGCGCGCGGCTCGCGAAGAACTGGCCCCGAGTGAGCATCGGCATCAACACGCGACGCTTAGAACCCACCGGGTCTATCACCGAGAAAACCTCCATCGGCCTCACGCTATCGCTATCGCATTCCTTCTGGGTCCGAACGACCCCGCGAGGCATCGCCCCCACACGCGCTACGCAACTGAGCTTTTCCTATTCTCGGTACTTCACGGAACTGGGCAGCACTGACCAATTCTATGTGATGAGCGCAGGACTCGATCAATATGTCGGCATGCCCTGGTGGCGGCACGTGCTTAAACTAGGCGTGAAGTTTGGAACCACGGAAGGCACTTCGAAATATAACAGCTGGTTCCAGGGAGGCGGGGAGCTGGTCTTTTCCGCGGGCCGTGGCTTTTTCTTAAACCGCGGCTTCTACCCAGGCACTTTCTTCACACCACGCATGATGACCTTCAACTTCGACTATATGTTCCCGCTCGTAGAAGTCGAACGTGGGCCGGGCCAGTGGCCGTTCTTCCTCAAGCGCATTGACGGTGCCCTCACTGCCGATGCCACGACTATCGGCATCGCCAATTTCAATCGCTACTACTATGGAAGCGTGGGGTTCGAGCTTAAGAGCTATTGGAAGATGTTCTATTACTTCCCAGTCCAAATGCGCATCGGCGCCTACCATGGCTTCGGCCGATTCGGCGTGCCGCTTTATATTACGACGGCTGTGGAAGCCAGCATCTAGCGTACTCATCCGCTACTAAACTGCTGCACCGGTCTTAGGAATTTGCTAAGCCTCGCGGATGCGTTTTATAGCTCTTTTTCTGACAGTGGCTTTCAGCGTGTATGCCGGCGAAAGCCCTCGCTTCTACGATTCGGCGCCCTTATTGCCGGCACCAGTGACCGATCAGCTCTGTGGTTTGCTTTTGGAAACTTACGGCGAACCGTTACTCCAATCCAAACCCTTGGAAATCCATGTTGTTGAAGAAGGGTTTGATCTCAGTGGCGAAGAAGGCCCTTTCAAAGATCACCCGTTCTTGAAAGAACTGGCGCCCGTGCTGGTCCGCTCTCGCCGCCAATTCGGACAGAGAAATCCCCATGTCGATAATTACGATCGCTTAAACTCCGCTGTCTTTGCCGTCCGCACGGACGAAGAAGAATTCCGTCTTCGTCTTTCTGTTGCACCCAAAGCACCGACAGAAAAAAAGCAAAGAGGTGTCCTCGTCTTAACTCCAGTGCAGAACACTTTGGTGCTCATGGCAGACGGCCGGTTCCCTTTGGATCCTTTTCTAATGGGGGTGACCGAAGAACACCCAAGCGTGAAGCTGCTTGAGGCCGAGACTCTTGCCAAAGTAGTCCCCGCTGCGGTGCTAGAACGGATTCAAGGCTTCAGTCTGCAGGAAGAACTCCTCAACCTCCCGCACGACACGAGCCTCGCTCACATGGAAAGTCCGAACAATCTCGATATCAATACACGCTACATGGACCCGGGGTATTTTCTGGTTTTGGATCCTCAAGACAAAGCGCCCATCGGCTATCTCGTTACTCAGGATTTCTTAATTACGTATGATACGGATGACTACTCAGCCGGCTACCGACGCCATTTCCAACCAGGCCCGTTAAAAACCAATATGCGGGAGAGATTTCTACACCGCCACCGCGCGCATTTTGATCTTCACGGGAACCGAATGGAACTTTGGCCTCT
>JAIEOG010000394.1 GCA_019750655.1 bacterium | reverse complement strand
GCTCAAAACCACCACTTGGGCGCGGGTCAAAGTAAGGAGCTGGAAGCGCTCTTTTTCCGCAACGGTCGCAAACATGAAACGCCGAGCGGCGTAGTAGACCAAGATCATGATCAGGGTGCAGAACGCCTGCTCTTGGAGCGCGGATACGGTCTCAGGAAACGTTTCTAAGATCTTTGGGTTTTCGTTGATCGTAAGCCACTTGGGCAGAGACATCTGCACAAAGTGGAAGATCATGATCAGGGCAATGTAGTTAAAATGGCGTCGAGTGAACGCAATAACTACCGGCACCGCCTGAATGAGCATCAGGTAGTACAAATACTCGAGTCCCGATCCCCCTACCCAGAGCACGTTCAGCCACACGCTCATCGCCAAATAGACGATCACGAGCAAAACGCTGATTGTGTACAGATTTAGAAGGGGAAGGATCGCTGGCTTACGCAGTACCGCGGACGACATAGACCCCTCGTGACGTCATTGTACATGGGATTTGCGTAAATCCACTTTATTTGGAGCGCTGCGAAGCGCCACCGCGGCCACGAGAAACACCGCGGTAAAAAGCAATCCCCACAAGAATAGCCCTTCCCCCCAAGAAACCAGCTGGGATCCGAAGTAGATTTTGGCGTCTTCGTCCTGCGATCGCAAAATCGCTCCGGGCCCTGCGCCAATCAAGCTCGCCGGCAGACCAATCAAAACCGCTGCGGGAAACTGGCTCAAAACAAACGGCAGAGTACCCAAGCCCAACGAGCACACGACGATGCGGGATTCAATCTTAGGATCTTTCACACGCGCTAGGAACGCATAAAGCAGCAAGAAGCACAGGAAACAAAGTGGGACCAGCCCCGCTTGCGTTGTCCCTACCAACGTGTCGTGAGGAAATGCCAAGGTGTGGAAGAGAACCGTCAGCCCAGCGCAAAGCGCGAGGAACGGAAACGACCGGAATACCGAGCGGGTGAACCCGAAAAAAACGCGCCACTGGGAATTCAAAACCCACGGCAAAAAGAGCCCCCCAAAAGTGCCGGCCATGGCCGTGACCCAGGTCGACAGGCAAAAGAAGGCCAAAGCAGCCCACTGGAGCAGGCTTTTCGCGTCAAACTGTTCAGCGATAAAACCAGCGACTTCGAGCGGCCCCCGCGTAACGAATGTCGTAAACAAGATGCGCGGGAAATCCGCATAAGGGTTTCCATAGCGCCACGACACGCCTGCGTTTTCCAAGAACCGCCGCTTCCAACCAAATTCATTTAGCGTCCACAGCTCATAGGGCAAGACAAAGCAGGCGCCTACCCCCACCAGAACCAAAGCCGACACAAACAGGTGCTTTTGGCGTTTCCAAAGCCCCCGGCGGAAGGAGAAAAAAAGCAGGGGGAGACAAAGCACGGCAGAGTGGTGGGCGTTAATGGAAAGCGCTGTCCACGCCCCGATGGAGGCCGCAAGACCAAGCCGTGGCCTTCGCAATTGGCGGGCCATCGCCACCATGGCTACGAGCAAGCAAGCGCCGGACAGAAACTTCGGCCACGGGTAAGTGTCATGCAATAAAAAGAAGGGTGTCGTAAACAAAGTGAGAAGAAACAGTCTGGGAGTAAGCGAGATGCGAAACTTCCGTGCGGCATAGAAAACGGCGAGCGCCGAAGCTGCCGTGATGAGAGCATTGCCCGTCTGGTAAGACAGAAGCCCGTTGGAGAGCCAAAGCAGCGGAATGAAAGCCGCGGCAAACAAAGGCGGACGCGCGACCAGCTCGTCGGCCACTGTACCAGCCACCAAGTGGCGGCTCAGCTGAAAGTGAAAGTTCCAGTCCCCACTCCATTTTCCGAGCCCTGGGTAAGGGACCAGCGCCTGGCCTAACCCCGCAATCGCAAACGCCAAGAGCCAGAAAAGAAGCGCTTCCTTTTCCTTCGGTGTTACCGCGCGAGAAAGAGAGAACGCGCAAGCCATGGCTCCCAGTCCCACGCTGAAAGCCCCTGCGGGAGCGCCAAGGTAGTAGAGAACTTGCCCAGCCATTGCGAAAACTAGCACTCCGAGTAGCCCATAGAGAGAATCGCCTTGACGATCTCTTAAGCCCCCGAGCAGAAAAAAAGCCCGGCCCGCGTTCCAATAGAAGAAGGGTGCAGCGATATACAAAACAGGGCCTAGCAGTTTCTCCATGGCGGAAATTATACCTTTGGAATTGCGCAAAGCGCTTTCTTTTGGAACGCCGCGATGCGCAAGTGACCATGATAAAGTGGTCAGGCAACCCATGAGCGACGGAAACCACAAACCGCACTTTCCCGCGCTCGATGGATTGCGCGCACTCGCTGTAGCCCTGGTGCTTCTCGGGCACACCACCTTTGAAAACTACCGCCCCAAAGAATTCGCGAGTCTCGGCGTGCATTTGTTTTTTGTGTTGAGCGGTTTTCTGATCACAGCCTTGCTGTTGCGGGAAAGCGAAGCGACAGGGCGCATCGATCTCAGAGCCTTTTTCGTGCGGCGGGTCCTCCGCATTTTTCCCGCCTATTACGCGTTTCTGGGAACGCTCGCAGCCTTGATTGGACTTGGTTGGATCACCGACGTGCCTTGGTACAGCTGGGCGGCTTCGGCTCTCTTTGTCGCCAATATCTGGGGACGCGGCACGGCCGTCGGCCACACGTGGTCCTTGTCTCTCGAAGAGCAGTTTTATCTCGCGTGGCCTACCCTCTTTCTATTGCTCGGCTCCAGCACACGCCGCCTGCAGGCTGCGATCGCTGGGATTCTAGCAATCTGGGTACTGCGAATTTCCGCAATCGCGTTGGGCTGGTCGGATTACGAGACAGGGGCGGTCTATATGCGCCCCTGGTTTCGCTTTGATTCGTTGATCTTGGGTTGCGCTTTGGCATTGGCCTACACCCCGCGCGGTACGTGGGAAGTGCGCCGCACGCCCTTCTCTCTAGTTTGGGTGGCGCCGTTGCTCGTGGCTTGGTCGGTTTGGGCCGAAAAGTTTTTCTTGGGGCGTGTGCTTTTTACGACGGTGCAGGGGCTCTTGTGCGGGGCCTTCTTGTTAGCGTTAATGGACCTGCAAAAACGGCCGGCTTGGGCAAGGGTTTTCGAGCACGCAACCACGCGATGGCTGGCGGCGTTGTCCTACCCGCTATACTTATGGCAGCAGATCTTTCTTTACCCCGCGCAACGCGGAATTCTGGAAAGCTTCGTTCTGACTTTTGGGGTAGCAGCAATCTCGTACTACGGATTGGAGAGGCCTATTCTTCGGAAACGCCGAGCTCTATCAGAAGCACGCCCGTCTCCACAGCCTGGCCTTCTTTCACGTAGATATTCGTGATCTTCCCGGCTTGAGGGCTGCGGATCTCGTTTTCCATTTTCATGGCTTCCATGACGATCAAGGGAGCGTTCTTCTCAATCACATCCCCGACCTTCGCGATGACCTTAACGATCTTGCCCGGCATCTTGGCGTAAACGTTGTTCTCGTTGGTGAGTTCTTGGCCGCGGAGCAAGCTCACAATGCGCCGGTATTCGCTCTCCACCGAGAATTGAAGATTGCCTTCGGGGCGCCAAACAGTGCTCTCGCCTTTGCCGCCCACGACATTCGCCGAGAAGACTTTGCCGTTCTCGAGAAAGTTGCAATCATTGCCCATATAGACCAAGTCCACAGGGGCTTCGGGTTGATCATCGAACTTCACCATGAGCTTTTGATTGCGGAATTCGACCCGCACTGTGTGCTCTGCTTCGCCTTGGCGCAAAAAGAAGATCATCGCAGCGCCTCCTCACGGCCTGTCGAGCGCCAGCGAGAGACTTCTTCTTGTCCCCACTTCGCGCCTTTATATTCTTTGGTGTAGGCCGAAACAGCAGCGGCGATCATCGCCATCCGCATTTCGTCTGGGCCAGCGCCCTTGTCTTTATAATGGAAATCTTCGCCAATGAGGCGCGTC
>JAIEOG010000227.1 GCA_019750655.1 bacterium | reverse complement strand
ACTCCGAACCAAAGCGTTCCAGGCCCAGGGCTCCCGTGGCGCTAAAGAGCATGAGTTCCCCGATGAGGAGGAATACGACGACTAAAGATAGAACGCGTTTATAGAGATTAGGGGTGGGCACCCTCTTATTCTAGCACCGGCCTTAGATTTTTATCTAAGCTCGGTAGTCTTCGGCGCGGATATTGTACTTTTGAAGTTTACGCAGGAGCGTCTTCTTCGGGATCTGTGCATGGAGCGCTGTCTGGTTAATGCGGCCTTTGAACGTCTTCAACGCTTTCACAATGAACTCACGTTCAAACTGCTCTTTGTGGCTTTTGTAGTTGAGCAAAGCCGTTGGAGCCATCGCACCATCGACTCGGTCGGTTTCCTCGAGCTCCATCGCAACCAAAGGATTCACGAGACGCGTGCCGAAGAAATCATCTCCTCGTAGGTAGCCTGGCAACGACGATGGGCTGATTTGATCGCTGTTCTCGATCACCACCGAGTGCTCAATCACGTTTTCAAGCTCGCGAATGTTCCCTGGCCAGTTGTGCTGCAAGAGCACCTGCATGGCGGCGGGGGAAATGCCCTTGATCTCTTTGCTGTGAAGCTTGGTGAACTTGCCGATGAAGTGCCACGCGAGTTTTTCGATATCGTCTTTGCGCTCGCGCAAGGGCGGTAGGAAAATCGGAATAACATTCAAGCGGTAGAAAAGATCTTCGCGGAACGTTCCCTTTTGGATCATTTCTTCGAGATTACGGTTTGTCGCCGCGATCACGCGCGCGTTCATCTCGATTTCGCGGTTGGAACCGACGGGCGTGAACTTGCGCTCTTGAAGCACGCGCAAAAGCTTTACCTGCATCGGGAGCGAAAGATCGCCGATTTCATCCAAGAAAACGGTGCCGCCAGCAGCATACTGGAAGCGGCCAATCTGCCGCTGATCTGCGCCTGTGAAGGCACCGCGCTCGTGGCCAAAAAGTTCGCTCTCAAAAAGCGTTTCGGGAATGCTGCTACAGTTGATGGCGACGAGTTTTTCGTCCTTGCGGCCCGAATTGTAATGGATCGCGCGCGCGACGAGTTCTTTGCCCGTACCGCTTTCTCCGCGGATCAAAACGGATGTGTCGACCTTCGCGAGTTTGTAGATGATATTGAAAATCCGGCGCATCTCGCTCGAGGTGCCCACGAATTCTCCGGTTTCCATTTTCACGATGGGCGCCGAGAAAGCCATGCTTTGGATCATCTGCGTCGCAGCGAGTGCGCGCTCGACCATCTCCACCACCGCTTGGTGTTTGATGGGTTTCGCTAGGTAGTTGTAAGCGCCTTCTTTGATTGCGCGGACGGCGTCTTCCACGTTGCTATACGCCGTCATGATTATCGCTACGATCGAGGGATCGAATTCCTTGATCTTGTGGAGGCATTCAATGCCATCCATGCGCGGCATGTTCACATCCATCAGGACGAGATCGGGGCGCTTCTTTTGGACCTGTTCTAAGGCCTCGACGCCATCATGCGCTTCGTTCACCACAAAGTGGCTGAGGTTTAGGGCCTCGCGGATCTGTTCCCGCAATTCTTTATCGTCTTCGACAACTAAAACGTGGTGCGTTTTCATAGTTCCTCTAGACGGGCAAGCTTACGGTGAACGTGCTGCCCTTCCCCTCGACGCTTTGCAAGCGTACCAGCCCTTTATGCAGTTCAACGAAATATTTGACAAGGTATAGCCCCAGCCCGGTTCCCTTGGTGGCCTGGGCTTCCGGGGTGCTCAAACGGTAGAACTTATCGAAAACCTTAGCTTGTTCGGCTTCTGGGATGCCATAACCCTCGTCCTGAATGGAGAGCGCTACGGAGTCTTTTTCTTCCCGGGAGGCCACTGTGATGGTCGTGTCTGGCGGGGAGTACTTGATAGCGTTCTCCACCAGGTTTCCGAGCACCCGGCGCATGAGTCGGACGTCATATTTGATCGAAAAGAGCGGCTCGAGGTCGGTTTTCAGGGTGATGTTCTTCTCCTGAGCAAGAAAACGCTTCTCATCCAGAACCTCGCGCAGCGTTTCGTTAATATCCCGAGACGTTTTCACCAAAGGTACGGGCGCGCTTTCAATGCGTGTGAGATCCAAAACGGCTTCCACGTAGTCGCTCATCTGGCCAGTCGTTGTGACGATGGCCTGGAGGTTGCGTTTTTGTTTTTCCGCAAGTTCTTCGCGCAGGAGCAACTCCGCATTGCCCTGGATGCGAGCGATGGGTGTTTTGAGATCGTGCGAAACCAAGGATAGGAAATTGGTTTTCAACTGCTCGATCTGTGCGAGTAACTCCGTCTTTTGTTGGTAGTGCCAACGTTTTCGGTACTCGAGCCCAAGGCGGAACGGCACGACGAGGTAATAACCTGTCAGCGCCATCAACATCGGCTGCGCGAGATCCAGCCACCACCCGAAGGACCGGAGCCCTACCCAACCCGAAACCCACAGCCCGACGAGCAGGCTCACAACGGCTAGAATTCCCCGCGCAGGTGAAAGCGTGATCGCCACATTCACCGTCAGAAGCGCGGTCGCTACCGTCAGCAAGGCGATAATCCATTTCGGAAGACGCTGGAGGCTATCGTCGCGCAGGAGCGTGACGATGCTATGCGCAGCACCTTCCAGAACGGGTGTTTCTCCGAGCCGTCGGGAATACGGCGTTAGAATGAAATCCTGCAACGGGCGATTGCGCCGAGCATGCCCGACGAGTACGACCTTGCCCTGTAGGTCCCAGTCTTTTGAATGCGGGCCAGAAAAACTCCAAGCCGAGTGCAAAGGGTACGTTCCCGGAGGTCCCTGCCAGTTGATGTAAGCGTGGCGGGATTCGCCCAGCCCCACCGTATGGCTTGGGGTTTTGCCTCGGAGAAAAGTCGCGAGCCGCGCATAGAACGTAGGTGTGCGAGCAATTTCGACTAGCACACGGCGGCTGACCGAATCCGCGCCAAAGTTAAATGAATCGCGCGAAACAAGTCCTGGAGAAAACGCCAGACGATCGCCAAATACCTCGGGTACTTTCCGCCCCAAGAGCGCATCATCCGTAAAACCCACGAAAACGGGCACGGACGAGTCCAAAGCCGAAACCACTTCTTCCAATTCCGCTTGCGAGTAATGCTGCTGGTCTAAGTCTGCGAGAATTCCAATGGCCCGCGGTTTAGCGGCATTCAATTTGTGGAGCAATCCTGCTAGCTGCTGCGCGGGAAGGTCCGTTTCGCCGCCTTGGGTGGCAGCGGCGTCGAATGCGATGAGAAAAATCTCTGGATCGGGAGCGCGCGTGCCTTGGGTACGAAAATAGCTATCGACCAGAAAGCCATTGAGCGCATGGAAATCAAAGGTCAGGAAAAACGCGGCGAGGATCAGGGCGATCCCATTGGCACTTAGTCGGGCGTAGCGATTTGACGGCGCTTCGATAGCAGCCCCCTTCACGGCCCGCACTATACCGAAACGGCCGGGGATTCTCTAGACCACGCGGCCGTCGAGAGCTGCATTAGCGAGCTTATCCGCAAGTGAGTTTTCCTCACGAGGGATGTGGATGAATGAAACCTTCTCAAACCCGCGCGAGAGTTCGCGGGCCTTCTGGGCAAGCGTCTGGAGGTGGGGGGCTTTGATTTTGTATTCCCCATTAAGCTGGCGCACGAGCACCTGCGAATCGCTCTTTACCGTGACTTCCGTCGCCCCCAGCTCCTGGCAGCGGGCCAAGCCTTGGATAACGCCTTCGTACTCGGCGACGTTGTTGGTGACAGTGCCTAGGGTGCGTCCTTCGCGAGCGATGGTCTGCTCGCCTTCGAAGATGGCGTAACCAAAGGAACCCGGGCCCGGGTTGCCACGGCTGGCGCCATCACAGAAAAGCACCACTTTCTTGGCCGGCTTCAATGGGAGGCAGCCTCTGCCTTGCG
>JAIEOG010000047.1 GCA_019750655.1 bacterium | reverse complement strand
TCGTACTCTGCTTGCGAGAGCGGGATATTTAGAAAGTCCTGGCTGTCGCCCTTGCCGTAGCGATTTGCGCGGAAAATCACGTTCAAATCCAGGCTCTCCGCGGAGACGATCGGGGAAATCGCGTCGTAGAAATATAAAGACCCCTGGCCGACACGTTCGGCGAGATCGCGGGCGAGCGCGTCGGATGTTAGCGGCCCAGTAGCCACGACCACGATGCCTTCTTCGGGAATCGCCGTGAGCTCTTCACGCCGGATTTCAATGCGCGGGTGGTTTTCGAGTGCTTGGGTGATCGATTCGCTGAAGGCCACACGATCGACTGCGAGGGACGTACCGGCAGGCACTTGCGCCGCACGAGCTTGGGAAAGGACGAAAGCGCCCATCTCTTTAAGCTCGTCTTTGAGCATCCGAGGAGCCGAATTTTCCCCGTCTGAACCAAAACTATTGCTGCAGACGAGTTCCGCCAGTCGATCGGTCTTGTGGGCGGGGGTAGGGCGCACGGGGCGCATCTCGTAAAGAACGACGTCTAAGCCGCGCTGGGCAATCTGCCAGGCCGCTTCGCTTCCCGCCAAGCCGCCGCCGATAACTGTGACCTTTTGATTCATGGACCGCTCTTACACCCTATTTATAATAAGGTCATCCACGATTGACGCGGCGCCGCTTCCTTGACCGCCCCCGGGGGTGCGCATAGACTAAAACACATCTCATGACGCTAGCTTACGCCGCAGAAGCCCCACCGACCGACGCCGCATCTTTCAGCGCGCTCGAAATCATGTTCCACGCTAGTCCCGTGGTGCAACTCACTTTGCTCATTCTCATCGGCCTCTCGGTGATGACCTGGGCGGTGATCTTCTTCAAGTGGGGCACGATCAAGCGCTGCGCGACCAGCACAGACGATTTCTTAGAAACGTTCTGGAGCGGCAAAAGCATGGACCATATTTACACGGAGGCGAAAAAGTTCTCCGGGTCCGCCGTCGCGAAGGTTTTCCAATCGGGCTACGTCGAGCTGCAACGCTTGATGGAGCGTGAACGCCAACGCAAACCCGAAGGCGGCACGGCAGCAGACCTGCTCCGCACCCCGCCCGAATCTTCCATCACGAACTTAGAGCGCGCCGTGAGCCGCGCGAGCCGCAGCGAACTGATGCGCTTGGAACGCTCGTTTTGATTTTTGGCGACGACAGGTAGCACGGCACCTTTCATCGGTTTGTTCGGTACGGTTTGGGGCATCATGACGGCCTTCCAAGCGATTGGGGCAGCCGGTGGCGCGAGCTTGGCGACGGTCGCTCCGGCGATTTCCGAAGCGCTGATCGCGACCGCAGTGGGGTTAGCTGCCGCTATTCCGGCGGTGATGGCGTACAACTACTACACGCACCAAGTCCGAGCCCTAAAAGGCCAGATGGAGAATTTCGCGAGCGACTTTCTGAATATCGTTAAGCGCAACTTCCTCGCAAACTAAGGGATGGGCGATGGCGGGATTTCTTTCCAACTCAGGCGGCGATAACAACGCACCCGTCGCAGAAATCAATATCACGCCGCTTGTCGACGTCATGCTCGTGCTTTTGGTTATCTTCATGGTGACGACGCCCATGATGGAAAGCGGTGTTGCCGTGCAATTGCCGAAAGCTTCGGCGAAAGCGCTGCCCAAAGCCGAAAAGCCCGTGACCTTGAGCATCACCAAGGAAACGCGCGTTTATATCAATAAAGAAGAAGTCCCTTACTCGCAGCTCGTGGAGCGCCTGCGGGATTACTTCAAAGCCCGCCAAAACAAGGAAGTCTTCATCCGAGCCGATGGAGAATTGGCGTACGCGATCGTGGCCAAGACGATGGCTACCGTGAAGTCTGCCGGCATCGACAAGATTGGCCTTGTCACCCTCCCCGTGGAGGGTGAGGGAGCGTCGGCACAGTGAGCCTACAAGCCGACACACAAGAATTTTTCAGTATTCCGCGCAAAGCGATTATCGCTTCTCTCATTCTGCACGCGATTTTTCCCATTGGTTGGCTGGGTGTGAAGACGCTTGAAATGTTGGGTATCGAGCTTTTCCCGCGCACGTACGTGAAAGACGTTTACCAAGAGTACGTGCAGGTTGATCTCGTCGCCTTGCCCGACATGGCAATCAAGGATCTCGAGAAACTCGATCCGACATTGCCTGAAGTCGAAAAGCCCGAAGAGAAAATCGAGCCCAAAGCGGAAGCGGCAGAAGATGTCATGGAGTTAGAAGCCAAGCAGCGCGCCGCCGAGAAAGAAAAAGCCGAAATCGCTAAGAAGAAAGCCGCCGAAGAGCAGGAAAAGAAAAAGGCCCTAGCGAAAATAGAAGAAGAAATGAAACGCGAAGCGGCTCTGAAGGCGCTCGCCAAAAAAGAAGGCGAACGCGGCCGCCCCAAACTCAAAGGCAATATCCTCTCGAAAGGCACCGCCGCTGTGGGAAACCTTGGCACACCCAAGGATCAATACACGTCTATCGTGATGGCGAAGATCAAAGAGCGCTTTTACATCATGCCGTCACAGCGCAATCGGGGCCTGCAGAATTCCGTGCATATCGAGCTTTACCAGACAGGGCGCGTGCGATCCAAAGCGCTGCTGCGGCCTTCGAAAGATTCGCTTTTTGATTCGGCTGTTTTACAAGCCATTGAAGATTCCCAACCCCTGCCAATCCCAGAGGATCTGTCATTGATCCAGGGAGGCATCACCGTCACCTTTCGGGCGGAGGAGTGAGTATGCGAGCGATCCTAATAAGCACCTTGGTTCTGTTTAGTGCGGCCGCTTGGGCCGACATCGACATCACGATCTCCGGCGCCAAAGTACGCAAGGGCAAGCTGGTGGTGGGCGCTGCGCACCCACAGGGCGGCCCGACGGTTTCTGATCCGGCTCTCGCACAGAAGATCCAAGCCGAGATGGTTTCCGATATGGAATTTGCCAATGTCTTTGATCTCGTGCCGCGCGAATCTGTTGCCGCGCTCGACATGCCCGGTACGGGAGCCATTCCGTACGAAGAGTGGAAAAAACAGGGCATTGGGTTCTATCTACGTTTTGGGTACCAGGTAGTGGCCGGCAAGCTTGTGGTCGATGCTGCCTTCTTCGATGTAAATGGCGAAAAAAGAATCTTCGGCACGCGCTACCAGTTCGCGGCCGCGCAGTATTACCGCTTGGTGCACACCATCGCGGAAGACATCATGCAGGCGACTGTGGGGGAACGCGGTCTTTTTCTTAGCCGTCTCTTGATGGTGTGTCAGCCCGCGCAAAAAATGAAAAGCCCACCTAAGGACATCTACATCATTGATGCCGACGGGCGGAATCCCATCCAGCTTACGCGCGATAAGACGATTTCGCTCAGCCCTTCATGGGCGCCGGACGCTAAGTCGATCACCTACACGCAGTATGATTGGGTGCTTTCGGGAGGCGTGCGCAAAAAGGGGACAGTGCTCAAACGCCACGATCTCACGACAGGCCGCCGCCAAGTTTTGTCGTCTAAAGACGGCATGAATAGCGGCGCCTCTTGGAAGCCGGATGGCTCGCGCATCGCGATGACCTTGAGCTTCACAGGCCGCCCCGAGCTTTACTTGCTCGATCCTTTGAACCCGGCAACTCCAGAGCCTTTGAGCCGCAACATCCAATGGCAGAAAATCGGCGGCGGTGTGCAGCCGACCAACCCTAATTTGTTTTTCGAGGTCGAACCTAACTGGTCACCTGATGGAAAACAGATGGTGATTTCCAGCGCACGCACGAAGCACCCGATGATCTATGTCGTTGATATGGTCACCAAGGCAGCGCGCCAGCTGACGTTCGCAGGGATCTATAACGCTTCTCCCTCCTGGTCACCCAAAGGCGATAAAATACTTTTTGCCGCGCAA
>JAIEOG010000006.1 GCA_019750655.1 bacterium | reverse complement strand
CGTCGTGATGGATATCGAAATGCCCAAACTCAGTGGGCTCAATGCGCTCGATATCTTGCGTGTCAGTCGCCTCACCGAGCAGCTGCCGATTATCATGACGAGCGCCCACGGCGATAAGGACACCATCTTGCGCGCCGTCCAGCGTGGCGCCGATGATTTCATCGTCAAACCGTATTCGTTTGCGGAACTCACTTCGCGACTGGCCGTGCACCTCTTCCAACTCGATTTCCCCGCACTCCAAGAAATCTTGCGCGAAATTCCGCTCCAACCCGCGTCCGGTATCCCAAGTGCGGAACTCGATGTGCGCTTTCCGGGCTCCGGCATCCACACCGTGCACTGGCAAGAGCGGGAACTTTGCGTGCTGCTGCCCCACGGCGTTTCGCCCGAACAAGCCGCAGGTTTTAATGCGGCTACCGCACAGGAAAAAGTACTCGTGCTCGCACGCTTCCGCTCCGTGTGGAAATGCGTCTGGCCGCATACGGCAGCACCGGCGGCCGCCCGTAAAGTCGGCTAATTCATTCATATAAACAACGAGTTAAAAGAGTTTCCTTGAGCAAGCTCTAGCATTTGGCTATACTGCCGGCCTTCGTTAAAGGGGTAGGACTTTGGAACACTATTGGCCTTTGTTTGCCGCAGGCGTGGGTTTGTTCTTTGTTTGGGGATTCGTGCGCGCGCTCGCGTGGGCCGTTCGCTTTACGCTTTTTACCCTACTAGTCGGGCTTGCGATCTACGCCCTCACTCAGCCTTGGGCGCTTCCCAGTTGAACTCCGCCGTCAGCGGTAAGTGATCCGATAGAAAAAGCCATGGGCGCCCCTTGATGGAGGTCGCTTTGTGGAGTTTCAAACCGCGGTAGTACACCCGATCGAGTCTGAGCACGGGAAAGTGCGCCGGAAATGTCCGCGCGTGGCGACGGGTGGCTTTCAAAAAAGCTTCCTCCATCTGCACCGATTTTGCGAGCCGCTTGGATATGCGCTCGCGCCAATCATTGAAATCCCCTCCTAGAATCAAGGGCGCTTCGGCCGGGACTTTCTCTTTAATGTACTCAGAAAGCCTGCGCACTTGGCGCTCGCGCTCTGCTTCCAGTAGACCTAAATGCGTGGACAGCACGTGCAGGTTTTCCCCCTCTTCGACTTCCAGCTTGGCGTGGAGAATCCCTCGGCGCACGAGCCCTTTCACGATGCTGATGTCCGTATTGTGGAAACTCTTAATAGGAAAGCGCGAGAGGATTGCATTGCCGTGGTAGCCACCGGAAAAGACGGAGTTGCGCCCATAGGCTGAGTAAGGCCAGATCTCGTCCGCCAGCGCCTCCAACTGAAAAGGGGTGACATATTCGCCGGTTTTCACCCGGTCTTTCTTCTTACGAGGCTGCTGTTCGACGCCTGCCACTTCCTGGAGCAATACGACATCGGCTTTGAGGGATTTAAGCGCGTCTTTCAGAATAGAAAGCGCCAGCTGCCGCCGGTACACCGTAAGCCCTTGGTGGATATTGTAGGAAAGCACCTTGATTCGGCGAGCCTTGGAGCGCTTCTGCATATGGCGGGCATCCTATCCGAGCGGGCGCTTTCAAAAAAGCCCCGTTTCAGTTAAACCCTTCCCTGTGGAATCCCGACCCCCTATCACCGCCGAATCCGTCGATCAGTGTGTCGCCTTGCTCGAGAGCCTGGTGGCCGATCGGCTATTGCTAAAAGAGCTATCGGAAGAGCAACGTAAATCCCTGCTCATGGCAGCGGGCCGCGTCTCGCGCCCCGATCGTCTCGACATGATCAAGCTTTCGAAACAGTACCGGCGCGACATGAAGAAAAAGCTGCGCAAGCAAGACCGCGTCGCCCGGGCTAGAAGCGGTATCCGCACGGCGCGCGAGCAGACGGTTTACACCGCGCCTGCGAAGGTGGCGGCACTCCCGCAGCCCGAGGGAGAAGCCCGGCGTCTGAATCACCCGCGCCAGTGCTATGTCTGCAAGGTACGCTACGATGTTCTGCATTCATTTTATGATTCTATGTGTGGCCGCTGCGGTGACTTCAATTACGAAAAGCGGTTCCAAAGCGCCAATCTCGAAGGCCAGGTCGCACTCATCACCGGCGCACGGCTGAAAATAGGCTACCAGTGCGCTTTGAAACTCCTGCAATGCGGCGCGCGCGTGATTGTAACGACGCGCTTCCCGCGCGATGCGGCTCTGCGTTTTGCGCGCGAGCCGGATTTTGGCGTTTGGAAAACGCGCCTCGAAGTCTATGGGCTAGACCTGCGCCACAGCCCCAGCGTGGATCTTTTCTGCCAGCTGATTGAGCAGAAATACGAGCGAATGGATTTCCTCATTAACAATGCCGCGCAAACGGTGCGCCGCCCACCCGGCTTTTATGCCCATATGATGGAAGCGGAGATGCTTCCCTACGATCAGCTGCCCGCTGGGGCGCAAGACATCCTTGCGCCGCACGAAGGGCTGAAGCAGCGGCTTACCAAGAACACGGGCCTCATGCCTGTGGCCAGCCGCAGCCCGGGCACCTGGCTGGAAGTAGAGACGGACGCCGGCCCTGGAATCGGCATTCGCCAATCGGCAGCACTCTCGCAAATCCCCTACCATTTTGATGACGGAAGCCAGGACCGCGAGCTTTTCCCCGAAGGAAAACTCGACGCCGACCTCCAACAGATCGACCGCCGCCTGCGCAACACGTGGCGCTTGAAACTCGGCGAAGTGAACACAGCGGAGATGCTCGAAGTCCAACTCATCAATGCAGTGGCACCCTTTATTCTTTGCGGGCGATTGCGGGGCCTTATGAACCGCGACAAGTCCCGCCAACGGCACGTCATTAACGTTTCTGCCATGGAAGGCAAATTCAACCGCCACACGAAGACGGACAAGCACCCACACACAAACATGGCCAAAGCGTCTTTGAATATGATGACGCTAACGTCAGCGCCCGATTACGCGCAGGACGGCATCTATATGAATGCCGTGGACACGGGCTGGGTAACAGACGAAGACCCCATCCACCTAACTGTCAGCAAACAGAATGAGCACGATTTCCACCCTCCCTTGGACATCGTGGATGGCGCGGCCCGCGTGCTCGACCCCATTTTTTCAGGCATCCAGACGAACCAGCCCATCTGGGGAAAATTCCTAAAAGATTACCAACCTACCTCCTGGTAGGCCTGAGCGCGGCCCCTTGCTTTTCCGCGGGCCTTGGCACAAGATGCGTACATCAAAGTTCCCGATAGCTGGTAGTTCGCGGGGATTTTGGAACCATAATCCGTTTTCCTGGAGCCACAGCGTTCCCGGAGACACGAAAGGATGCCATGTACACTTCTGACAATGACCTTTACGGCATAGCCGCACACGCAAAACCCATGACTACGACAACATCGAAACGGCGCCCAGCGGCAAAAACTGCCGCGCCGCCCATCTCCGAATACTTTGGTGAATTAACCTTTGGCCTTGGCCAAATGCGGGAAAAGCTAAACCGCGACGCCTACATTGAACTCTTAAAGACGCTCGAACAGGGTAAGAAGCTAACGCGCGAAACTGCAGATAACGTCTCTGCCGTCGTGCGCGAATGGGCCGTCTCCAAAGGCGCGACTCACTTCTGCCACTGGTTCCAGCCGATGACAGGCCTCACTGCTGAAAAGCACGACGCCTTCATCTCGATTCAGCACTCACACCACTCTGAGCTCAAGGTGATTGAACGCTTCAGTGGCGGCCAGCTGATTCAGGGTGAGCCCGATGCTTCGAGCTTCCCTTCGGGTGGCATGCGATCCACTTTCGAAGCGCGTGGCTACACAGCTTGGGACCCGTCTTCCCCGCTTTTCATTGTGGAAGGCGAATTGGG
>JAIEOG010000422.1 GCA_019750655.1 bacterium | reverse complement strand
AGCGCCGCCCGCACCGCCACCGCTGCTGCTGCCCGAGCTGTATATTTCATCCAACATTTCGGCGATGGATTTCGCCGACGTATTTTTGATGCGCAGGACGTGCAGCGTAGTTTCAAAGCCCTTCACATCGAGGGTTTGCAAGATGCCTTCGATGCGTTTGATGTTCGAGCCCGTGTCCGTGATGATGATGGAGTTGGTGGGCTCGTAAGCAAACAGCTTCCCTTGCCGCGTCGTCAAATCACGGAATTCGCGCTGGACTTCGTCGGCGTTGATGTACTTCAGCTGGAAAATACGTGTGATGAATTGATCTGTGTCAGGCGCATAGTCGCCGGCATAGGTTTCCACGGGGGCGCGGCGCGCTTCCGCAGATTCAATGATGCGGATGAATTTTCCGGACTGCACCGTCGTAAGGCCGTTGGCTTCCAAGGCAGAGAGGAAGGCATGGTAAGCCTCCTGCAAAGTTACCTGGCTCGGGCCCAATACCGTGATCTTGCCGCGGACTTTGGAATCTAAAATAAAGTTCTTTCCGGTCCACTTACTAATGAGCGTGACGACGTCGCGGATTTCCTTGTCGGGCAAGTCGAAGTTCTTCACTTCCAAGCCCTTCACCGCAGAATCCAACTCGAGATAGTCGGCTAGCTTGTTTGCCTTTGCGGGCTTGCTAGGGGTTGTAGGAGTCGTAGGTGGCACCGGCGGCATCCCACCCGGAGTTCCTGGGCCCGAAGGCGGCGAAAAGGTGTTTGGGCTCGCTCCGCCGAGACGCGGGGAAGGCGTAGGTGTCGTAGTCGGTGCCGTAGTGGACGGCGATGGTGAAGCTGTACGCGGCGATAAGCTCGGACGTACCGGGGTCGTCGACGGCGGATTCCCCGACGGCGGCACTATCGGGTCTTGGAGCGGAGGTGCCCCAGGAGACGGCGGTGCACCAAAAGATTCCGGAGATTCGATGCCGAAAGCGTCGTTGTGGTCTTCATTCTCATTGAAGAAGTCCGGGTCGCCTTGAGGCGGCGGCGCGTTCGGGTTGGTTCCAAACGGATTTGGGCTCTCCGCGCGCGCAGTGGGGAAGGTCATCAGCACCACTGCCCAGCCTACAATCCAAATACTCTTTTTCGTTCTCTTCATCGGAGAGAGCCTCAAGGTTTAACGTCGTAAGTCATGTTAGTGGGTTGTCCCCCACGCAGCATTTGTAAGGAGATACGAGGTGCGCCGCGTGTTTGCTGAAAGGCCTCAAGGCCTTTACCCATATTGTCCAAAACAATATCGTTCACCGCCGTCAACACATCCCCTTGGCGAATTCCAAGCTTGGAGAAGGGAGAGGACGGGTCCATCGACTGGATCAAGAAGCCGCGGAACTTACCGGTGCCAGGTTCGATATACGGCACAGCGCGGGCAGTCTGTAAAATCTCATTCAGGTTCAGCAGGTTTTTTTCCAAGAAGCCTTGGTTCACCTGGAATTGGTTTTCCGAAACGGGCGTGATGCCATCGCTGCTCGATTGGAGCGTGGGCCCGCTCATCGTGGCTCCCGAGTTGGGAACCTCGATGTATTCGAAGTCCTGAGTGGTGCGAATTTGGAAACAAAGACGGTTCCGCTCCACTTTCATCGCCTGGTACTTGTCGTTAAAGAAGAGCTCGTCTTTTTTTACAGCCGTTTTCTGTGCATTGCCGTCTTCCTGCACGAGCGCCACGGAAAACTTATCGTCCGTCATGACGATGGTGCCTAAGAGCTGCACTGGCGCCGAACTCAGCTTTGCTTGTGAAAAACAATCCAGCTGGCCCTGATCGAAGGGCGGCGGGATCGTGTTTTCCACGTTGAACATGTTCCGACGCAAAATCGCCTCGTAGTCTTCCTTGGGTACGGGCCGATTCACAGGCGGTGCCGAACGGGCGGCCGTAGGAACAGGCGCGGGCTTGATAAACGATCCAATCAGGCGAGCTGCGATACCGCTGAGGAAAAATATTCCAAGAACGAACAGGCCGCGCTGGACCCACTGGAGGTAGCGAACCGCGCTGTTCTCATCGACCTTTTTCAGATCGATTCTTTTGAGCTTCTCCGGGAAGCGACCGCGCAACGCACGGCGCCACTCCTGCCACTTCGAATCCTCTGACGCGCTGCGGCGTTTCGGGGATATGCTGCGGCGCAGTTTATCGTAAAGCTCAGAAAATGGGCCTTTACTCTTATCGCGCACACTTCACCTAGGGGTAACCACCAGACCAGTTGCAAGGTGCGGGCCACGAAGTTTCAAGCGTGAGTCGACCCGAGATCAAAGAGTTTACGCACCATACCAAAGACGTGATGTCAAACTGGAGACTGATCTTGGGGGTTTTACGTGACAAGCTGTCGCGGCATTTTTCGCGTACATGCGGTAGTATTGCTGCCATGCACGATCACCACCATGGCCATGAAGGGCACAGCCACTCCCACGATCGGGGCGCGGCGCATGATTCGCCTTTTGGCGCGATGATTTTCATCCTCGTGATTTCGGGCCTCTTCATGGTGGCCGAGATTGTGGGTGGGCTTTGGAGTGGATCGCTCGCCCTGCTCGCGGATTCCGGCCACATGGCCATTGATACGGTCGCGGTGGGATTGGGTTTGTTTGCCAGCTGGCTTTCTCGGCGTCCCCCCAACGCTCAGAAGACTTACGGCTACTACCGCGCGGAAATTCTGGGCGCGACTTTGAATGGCGCCTTGCTGATGGTCGGGTCGTTGTGGATTTTCTACGAAGCGTGGGGGCGTCTCCAAAACCCACAGCCGATTGAAGGCGGTTGGATGACCGTTATCGCGATTGGCGGCTTGATTGTGAACCTCGCAGGCATTGGTCTCCTCCACCGGCACGATGCGGACAATATCAATATCCGTGCGGTGACTTTGCACCTGATCTTCGATGCGTTGGGTTCTGTGGGCGCCATTGCCGCCGGTGTGATGGTCTGGAAATGGGGGATTCTGTGGGCGGATCCTGCGGTTTCCATCCTGATCTCGTGCTTGATTCTGCAGAACACTTTCCGCTTACTCAGTGAATGCGTCGATATCCTGCTCGAAGCTGCGCCCAAGGGCATGAATGTGGAAGTTTTGCGTGAGGATCTCAAGACGGTCGCAACCGTCCGCGATGTGCACGATCTACACGTATGGACTCTTGCCAGTGGCGTGATCGCTCTGAGCGCGCATATCTGCATCCGAGAAGGTGCTGACGCCGCCCAGGTCTTGCGCGATTCAAATCAGCTTCTGCACGACAAACACGGCATCGACCACGCCACGCTGCAGCTTGAGCCGGAGTCCTTTTCCCACGATGATGATGCCCACTTGCATTGCCAAAAACCGTAAGGGGGCTCTTAAGTGCGCGCGAAACTTTTCTTTCTCCTACTCGTATTACCCATTTTTGCTCATGCGGAAGAGCCGCCGTATTTCCTAGATCCCATCACGGGGCACGTCATCACGGATATCGTGACGCGCGGGACGTTTAAATTCACTCCCGGGACGTTGAAAAACTGCAAAGTCTATTCGCAGCAACAAACGTACACGACGTGGACTTGCGAAGCGGATGGGGCGCTGTTTGAGGTTTTTCTGGGCGGGAAAACGATTTCGATCCCACTGGCGAATCTTTACGCGAGCGAATACCAGCAGGGGAGCGGGCTTTCTCAGCTAAGTTACAACCTCTCGGGTGTTTACAACGAGACGTTCTCCGACGGTACCGTCTTTGAAGCGACTTCACAGCTTAGTATGGAGCGGCGTTCGGATAACCTAACGCGCGTGACGGGCCGGGTTTCCTTGGGGACGCTTTTCCAAGGCGCGACTATCGTTGCTACCGTTAAGCCTTAATCCCT